>CBFGXP010000102.1:0-13619 GCA_965652775.1 uncultured bacterium | reverse complement strand
TGTTTTATTCCATTCGCCACTTCATCGGGAAGAATATTCAGCATCAATTCTTCGCTTCGTTTTTTTTCTTTTTTTATTTTATTGCGCTGGCCAAGAAACAATATTGCGAACAAAGAAAACACCGAAAAGATCGTGCAGCAAAAAATGCAGTACGAATTTGATAAAAAAGAAACCCAGTCAAAAGCCGAACAGGAGATAACAAAAAAAGAGCTGCAAAAACAAAAGCTGGTGCGCAATAGCTTTATAGCGGGTTTTGCCGTTGTGTTGCTCTTCGCAATATTGTTTCTTGGCCAGCGCAATAAAATAAACAAAGAAAAAAAACGAAGCGATGAATTGTTGCTGAATATTCTTCCCGATGAAGTGGCGAATGAAATAAAACAGAGCGGACGTTCGCAGCCAAAAACCTTCAGCATGGTCACGGTTATGTTCACCGATTTTGTAGATTTTACCCGTGTCAGTCAGAATATAAGTGCCGAATTGCTGGTAGCTGAACTGGATCATTGTTTCAGCGCATTTGATAAAATGCTGCAGAAATACAAGATCGAGAAAATTAAAACCGTCGGCGACGCGTATCTCGCCGCAAGCGGACTACCTGTTTCCAATTTCACACATGCCACCGATATGGTAAACGTGGCTATTGAAATACGCAACTTTATGCTGGAGCGTAAAAAAGAAAAAGAATTGAAAGGAGAAATTCCATTTCAAATCCGCATCGGGATTCATACGGGACCTGTGGTTGCCGGAATAGTTGGCGTGAAAAAATATGCTTACGATATCTGGGGTGATACCGTGAATGTTGCCGCACGAATGGAACAAAATTCAGAAGCGGGAAAGGTTAACATGAGCGGCAGCACTTATGAATTAGTAAAAGATAAATTCAATTGCGTTCACCGGGGAAAGATACAGGCAAAGAATAAAGGAGAAATTGATATGTATTTTGTTGAGAGAAATTCATAAGGTGAATAGCACAATGGCGTAAAAAGATCCTGGCTTACATTAAATGAATTTGTCTTAAAATCGTTCGGTTAGTGTACCGAAAGCGGACAACTTCTTTATCCTCCTGGTTCTAAAAGATTGTCCGGCAATCTCCTTTTCAAATGGCATTTTTTTGGATGCCAGACACTCATGGACCCGATCCACCAAAACCTGGAAAGTCGTCTTTGGACATTGATGGCAAAAAAACTTGCGGGCGAAACCTCGCAGGATGAACTGATCGAATTGGAAGGATTAGTTCAGAAAGTCCCGGATGCACATTACGTTATAGAGATTGTGACGCTTTGGTGGCAACTTTCAGAAAGATCAGGTCAGGAGAAGGCAGAAAAAGCAGTGGCTGATCTACTGTCACAATTAGAAAAGGAAAATGAAATGTTTCGCTCAGGTAAAAAAGGAAGAATCGATAATTTATGCCTTGCTTAAGTTGAATTGTTTTATTTGTGTATGAAGTTGTTGGTCTCTATTGCCTGGAAGTTTGGTAATTTATTTTAATAATTAAAAAGCTTTTGGATTTATGTATCGCTCAAAAAATTCCCAGGTCCGCAGCATTTGATCTATCCGCTGACGATTATTTCCACTTCGTGTTATTTCATGTGTCGCATTCGGATGACGAACATATTCTACAGGTCGACCTAATACCTTTAAACTGCGGTACAACATTTCCCCTTCTACAAAACCTGTACGCCTGTCATTATCTCCATGAAAAATTATATATGGGGTTGTTATATTTTGTACATAGGTAAGAGGAGATTCTCTTTGCAAGACTGCTTTTGCTTCAGGCTCCCATGGATAACCGCCAAAATAATTTGGCACCAAACGCCATGCATTGCCTTCACCGAAAAATGTTGACAGGTCGTATACGCCACGTTGAGAACAAGCGGCTTTAAATCGCTTATCATGTCCAATGATCCATGCTACAAGATATCCCGCATAAGATCCACCCGTGACTACAAGCTTTGATGTATCTGCCCAACCCTCAGCAACAGTTCTATCTAAAGCAGTTAGTACATCACTGCTAGGTCCGGCGCCCCAGTCTTTTATATTTCCTCTTAAAAACTTTTCTCCATAGCCACCACTGCCGCGGGGGTTGCAATAAACTACACCATATCCTTTGCTGCAGAAATATTGATATTCGTGCCACATACTTAATTCGCCCGGTCCCCACATTGCCGCAGGTCCGCCATGGATCTCTAACAACAACGGATATTTTTTGCCAGCTTCAAATCCGATCGGTTTCATTACCCAATACTCAACTGTCAGGCCGATACTATTGGTAAAACTGTGTTTCTCCGGTATGGAGATTTGTTTTTGTTTTACCCAACCCTCATTAAAACTCGTGATACGTTTTGCATTTGCAGCATTTGCATCGGCTATGTATAATTCATTAGGGTTAGCAACTTCTGTTTTAACGTAAACAAATTTGTCATTTGCAAAATCAAAACTTAAAATACCTGAATTAAAATCTGTAAGCTGCTTTACCTGCTTTGTTTTTATATCAAGGCGGTATAAAGGTGTGCCGCCATTACTTTGTGAAGTAAAATAGATCGCCTGGTCATCTTTACTCCAGACTGCGTTGCCAACGTTTCTATCAAAGGGAATATCAATAATATCTTTTTCAGAACCATTCACAGGCATAAGCGCCAAGGTGGGTACCGATACATAGTTTGTTTTGCTGTATTGAAATGCAATCCATTTACCATCATTTGATAATAAGGCGTTGGTATAAGCTATCCCTTTTTTACCAAGAAGCATTCTCAGGTTACTGCCATCTGCATTCGCCATAAAAATCTCAGATTCCTGTGAACGATCAGGATGTTCGGTAGAATCTATATCAGCAGTCATGATAAATTGTTTTCCGTCAGGAGTGAATTGTAAATTATTATGACGAAAAAAACCACGGGTGACGGGAACCGGGGTTGCATTGGGCTGAACATTTACAACAAAGAGCTGGTTAAAGTTCATTTCTGCTGAAATATCTGTTTCACTTTGAAAATTCAATTTATTCAATACGGTGGCCTTCCTGTCGTTGGCATTCATTTCAAGATAAGCCCTCACTTCATTCATTGATCCATCCGGGTTAGGTTTTGCTGCAGAAGAATTTAATTGTTCATTTTTTGCATAGCCTGGTTTTTCCATTGACCATGCAGGCACTCTCTTTCCGGGATTAAGTAAAGAATCAGTCATCAGGTCCCTGGGTCTTACTGAAGCGACAAAAGCAATTTGTTTTCCATCAGGGCTCCATCGGGGTGAAGCAGCACCATATTTAAATTTTGTTAGTTGCATCGGTTCGCCCCCACCGAATGATAAAAGAAATATTTGCGGCCGGGCATCAACAGTTCTTACAAAAGCTAATTGTTTTCCATCCGGGCTCCAGGCAGGTTGCGAAGCACCTTCCCTGCTAAATGTAAGTTGTCGCGGATTTGCGCCCGGTTCAGTTGAAACCACCCACAATTGGTTGGTGTATTTATACTCCCATTTGGCGCTATCCGATTCCGGTTCAATAGAAGTAACAACAAACGCCGCATTCTTTCCATCCTCAGTAAGCGTAACCGCACTGATAGTTTTGATCTTAAGCATATCTGTAACCAATACCGGTTGCCTGGTTTGGGAGACTGCTTGAATACAGGCTAAAAACATAATTAGTGCGGGCAAATGACGCATGACTGAGTACTTTATGATTTTTAAAGAATGAATTTACAGTTTTGAAACAATTCCTGTAGCGTTAATATCGATGGTCTCTTACACTTTTCCAGTTTAAATTTATATCATTGTTTCGACATATAGGGGAAGGTAAAAATTGACTTTCAATAAGTAATTGCTCAAATTTTTAAAAATGTTTATTCTTTGAATATTTTAGTGCCCGACTTATAATCGAAAAAGCCCAATGATAGACATTTTAAAAAAGAAATTGCCGGAACCCGAGTTGAAGGAAATACTGGATAATATTTTACAGCAAGCAATGTTGATGAATGGAACAAAGGCGGCAACATTGCAAATCCTGAATGAAAACGATCAATCACTTGAGCTCGCTGCTTCTTACGGGCTTTCAGATGAATTTATAGAACACTTTAGAAAAGTAACGATTAATGATGGCTCTGTATGTTCAAGGGCTTTGCAGTCTGGTGAAACGATTTTTATAGGTGATATAACACAGGATAAATTATTTGCACGTCATTTACATGTGGCAATGCGTAACAATATCAATGCTATTCTGTCAACTCCTTTGATATGCAGCAAAGGACATGTCATTGGCATGATGTCAACCCATTTTAGGATCACCAGAAATCCAGGAAAAGACAGTTTGAAGAATTTTGAAAACTTTTGCAGGATAACGGCCGATAAAATTCATGAGTTCATATCGAATTAATTTATTCTTTTAAACTTTTCAAATAGGTAATACTTTGTGGTATTTGTATGGCATAACTGCTACTTTCATCCTCAATAAAATAATGTTTGATACCGATTCTTTTAGCTTCTCTGAAGATTGCAGGCATATTTAATTCTCCGGTACCGACTGTAACGTCATTCTCTACTGATGTAAGACCAGTAAGATCCTTTTTGGTTCCTTTTTTCAGATCTTTAACATGCATTAGTTTCCAACGGTCTCCATATTTTTTTAAAAGCGCTGCAGGGTCGCCACCTCCAAAGTGGATCCACATAATATCCATTTCAAACGATACATAGTCAGGATTCGTATTTTTAATGATATAATCAAGCAATGTTCCATCTTCATGCTTCCAGAATTCATAACCATGAGGATGATAGCAAAACGTAAGCCCGTTATCTTTTAAAATTTTTCCAGCCCTATTAAAATCATCCACAGCTTTTTTTGCATTTTCAAAATTGAAGCTGCCGGTTGTGTGCGGTATCCAGGCACACATTACATATTTAGCACCCAGTGCTTTGGCCCTGTACACAACAGAATCCGTATTGTTTACCAATTGATCATAGCCGGCGCCAGTCGACGGAATGGTGATGCCCCTGTCATCACATAATTTTTTAAACTCTTGTGGAGTCAAGCCACCACTTGCACCGCCTTCTATTTCGGTAATACCCATCATTTTTATTGTATCTAAAACTTTAGCAGGTTCTTTCCCGATGCTTCTGCGGAAACTATAGGTCTGCACTCCAAATGGAGCTGTGTATAATGATTTTTGTGCTGAAGCGATCTCATTTAACAATAAAATTGTGAGGAAGACCAGGATTTCTTTTTTCATTTAAATAAATTGAATTAATGAATTGTTTATGGATCAATGCGTGATCTTATTTTGTTTATTTTTTTATCCAATATATAATTAAATCCCAGGAGCATTATTAGATTAAACAAAGCCAAAGGCACATACAGGATCAACGTCCATCTCACCCATTCGTATTTCCAGAAAATCACATAAAGTACGACAGATAAACCAGTCCTGACCGTCCATATGATCAGCTTCTTCTTTCTGTATGCGGGGGTTAACCGCTCCTGCCTGGAAAGTTCTTCGATCTCTTCTCTTAAACTTTTTTTATCCTCAACCATGCCCGGTATTTTCAAATATTTCCTTTTTTCAATTCTTCTACTGCAAAGTTTGCTGCCCTTGCAGTGATTGCCATATACGTCAATGTTGGATTTTGCGAACCAGTCGATGTCATACAAGCACCATCGGTAACAAAAACATTTTTACATTGATGAAGCTGGTTCCATTTATTCAATAACGAAGTTTTTGGATCATGGCCCATGCGAACACCACCCATTTCATGAATATCGGCTCCGGGTGGTGATTGGGTATCCTCTACTTTTATATTAACGAATCCAGCTTTTTCAAACATCAGTTTCATTTGCTCCATATAGTCAGCTACCATTTTGTTATCGTTTTCATCCCATTCGCAGGATACGATCAATTGAGGAATTCCATATTTGTCTTTTTGATCTTTCGACAACCGCACATGATTTTTTTCCAATGGCACGCATTCACCCATCATCCAGCTACTGATATACCAACTTCCCAATTCTGGTTTTAATAAATTTTCTCTTAACTGGTCTCCGATCATATCTGTATTTGAATATGTTCCCCTGCCGCCTGCAATTCCCGCTGCATAGCCTCTTAAAAAATCCATTTCCTGTTTGAATACATTCCTGAATCTTGGTAAATAACTATAACTCGGGCTGCGTCCATCAGTTTTCTTGTCTTTGAGTCCTTCATACGATCCATTTGCCTTTCCGCGGTAATTATGCCAGGAAACATATTTACCTAGCAAACCACTATCATTTCCCAAACCATTCGGAAACCTATTCGAAGTTGAATTCAACAAAATTGCATTGCTGTTAAGCGCCGAAGCATTTACAAAAATGATGTTTGCATAAAATTCGATCATCTCTTTTGTATTGCTGTCAATTATTTTTACCCCCGTTGCTTTGCTTTTCTTGTCATCATAAATAATAGAATGAACAACGGCATGTGGCCTGATTGTAAGATGCCCGGTTTTTAATGCCCAGGGAATGGTGGATGCATTACTACTAAAATAGGCACCGTAGATACAACCCCTGTTACACATTGTTTGATTCTGGCATTTACTCCTGCCCTGCTGAATGTGTATTGGTTGCGGATCAGTAATGTGAGCACATCTTGCCTGTATCAGGTGACGATCTGAAAAATTCTTTTTCAAACTTTCCTTGAAATAGGTTTCAATACAACTCATTTCAAAACCCGGCATTACTTCGCTATCCGGTAATTCAGGTAACCCATCTCTGTTGCCGGCAATGCCTGCAAATTTTTCAACATGGCTATACCATTCTTCCATATCCTTATACCTGATAGGCCAGTCAACAGCAAATCCATCCCTTACTGGTCCTTCAAAATCATAATCGCTCCATCGTTGTGTTTGTCTTGCCCAGAGTAAGGATTTGCCACCCACATGATAGCCGCGAACCCAACGAAATGGCTTTTCCTGGATGAAAGGTTGTTCATCATCTTTTAATGCCCAATGCAACGTTTCTTCACGGAGGTTTCTTGCGCCCTGCAGGTTTTTTCTTTGTTCAAGTGATACAGTGCCGCGGTATTCAAATTCCCATGGGGCTTTTGACGCAGTAGGGTAATCTTTGCCATGCTCAACATTACGGCCACGTTCAAGCACTAAAGTTTTTAGTCCCTTATCACAAAGCTCTTTTGCTGCCCAACCGCCGCTGGCACCGGAACCAATAACAATGGCATCGTAAGTTCTTTCTTTAACTGAATCAGGCATGATCTGGTGATTTTACATCTACACATCCATAATAATGTCCCGGAGCTATTTTATAGCCAAGATATTCCTGCATTACTTTTTGAGATGTATTGAAGCCTCTTATGGTTTCCGATTTGATCTGATCGAAGAATTCTTTCTCAGCTTTATCTTCTGATGAAGATAGTTTCAATAATAGTTCTTCACGCTGCGCATTTGTACATTCGGCAAAAATCATGTTATGTTTTGATTTCGCAGCTCCTTCCAGGCCTTTTAATTGTACTTTAATATTATCCTGCATTTCCTTCTCATAACAATCATCGATCAGTTTTTGCAGGAACTTGTCGACGCCAACTGACAAAGCGCCAATACTATTACCTGCCGGAATGATCGTATCAGTAATACTTGCTAAAATCTCTTGTTCTGATGCCGAGAAAGAAGTTTGATGAATAGTTGTATCGCTTATCCCACAACTTACCATCCACTGCGGGAGTGTGATTAATCCACCGGAAACAATGGCAAGATTTTTTAACGCTTTACGCCGGTCCATAGCAAACAATGAGCAATGAATTTAAATAAAATTCTGCTGGCGCCGCATTATTTGTTTGAACCGGCAATGCTATTTAGAATCCCTTCTGACTTCTGATCCGACTCAATGCATTCCTTGCATTATCACCAGTAGCGCCATGTGGATCAAGTTCGATCGCCTTATTATAATATTCGATTGCCTTGTCTGTCTTACCCGATTTCCAATAGGCTTCTGCAAGACTATCCCAGGTGTTTGCAGATTTGGGATATAGTTTAGTATTCAGTTGAAACACGAATATGGCTGATTCCATTTGTTTTGAATTCATCAAATCATAACCTGACTGGTTGAATTTTTGTTCGAAATTCACATACTGGTACATTGGATCAGCAGTCATTCTTTTTGCTTCTGCTTCCACCTGGTCGAGTTTACCAGCCATAAATAATTCTTTCAAATGTCCCATGGGATCCAGCACTAAGTCTTTACCTGAAAAATTAAGACAGGCATCAAGCACAGGGTCTTTATTGGTTTTGTATTCATCAAAACTCATTTCTACGGCGAGTTGTGGAGCAAGCCATGGCGCATTTTCCCATTGTGGTTTATCCTGCCACCATGCAAAAGAAAGAAAAACCGGGAGTTTGGTTTTTGGTAATTCTATTCTCCGGTTATCGCCATAAAAATTTATGTTTTCAGAGGTAGGTTCACCCACAAAAATAGCATTGGTATAATTGCTGAGTTCATTCACTAAATTCTGACATGCCGAAAAAGTGCGCCGACCGATAATTACAAAAAACTTCCCGGGTTTATTGATCTTTTTACTTTCAATGATGCCGGTCACGATTGGCTTATTCTTATAATTATTACCCCCTCCATTCAATCTTACATCCAGCACCAACTTTTCTACATCATTCTTGTCTATAAATTCAAACACCTTTTTATAAAAAGCGGGGATAGCTTCCCCTTTATCATCTTGTATCTGGCTATGCCGAACATACAACGTTTTTGATTCGGGCAAGTATTCATAATAATATATCTTTTCAAGATTCTTAAGATAATTGGGTGTCGCTTCCTGGTTCCTTACACTTATCCATTCACTACCCGGTTTTACAAATCCATATTGCCGCGGAAAACGAAATGCATCAACTGCTGCAATTGTTTGGTCAAATGTTTTTCCATCTTTTTCAAATGTATAAGTAACAGATTGCTTTAACTCCTTTGAAATTTTCTGTGCATGCAGCGCTTCGGGTATGGTTATATGATCCATTCCATAAGCTTTAAAGTATTGATCATTTTCAGACGGAACAAGTGGTTTAATGGCTGCTAATGCCTGCTCCACCGGCATGCCTTCTATTTTGATCAGTTTAGCGCCGATGATCTCTTCGTATTTTTTATCTGCGCCTTCTGCATAAACACCATCTTTAAACCAATAGAAGTTAACCGGCGCCACATGAAATTTTATTGGCGATTCTCTCCATCCAATATCAGTATGACCGTATTTGAATGAAGCAATGATACGGGCAAAGCCAGCCAGCACTTCATGCTCTTTCAATGACGGAATTGCATTATAAAGTTTATCTACCGCCACATCAAAATCTTTGGCAGTCGTATTTTTAAAAAGGAAAGAAAAATCCTTATGAACCTTCTCCTGCAGAAAACGCAGATCGGATTGCCAGTCGGCTGCGGTAAGTTTAGTTGCCGAAATTGAACTGGTCTGTACATTATGATCGGCCTGGGCAGTGCATGTATAAAACAGTGCCGTACATGTAAACAGGCAAATAAATAGTTTTTTCATGGCGTAAGCTTTGGATTAAGATAAATACTATCTACCGTTACGCATTTTAAAATATGATAACCGGTTTAAATTCGGGGCAAAAATATCTTCAATACCGATTCAGGTAATCCTTACTTCAATAACCATTACCTTTCCTCTTCATAATCCTGATTTATGCAGTCCAACTCCTTCCTGCTTTATGGCGCCAACGGATACACCGGCAAATTGATCGCAAAATATGCTGCGCAATACGGCCTCAACCCGGTACTTGCCGGGCGAAGAGAAGAAGCTATTAAACCGTTAGCAGCTGAATTAAATCTTTCATATAAGGTGATCGATATTAATAATGCATCTCAAATCAAAGCAGCGCTGCACGAAGTAAAAGTAGTGGTACATGCAGCGGGTCCGTTTGCTGACACGGCCAGGCAAATGATCGATGCATGCCTGCAAACCGGTACACATTATTTAGACATCAATGGCGATATCGGTGTATTTGAAATGATAAAGGGTTTTGGCGCCAAAGCAAAAGAAAAAAATATTATGCTGATGCCTGGTGTTGGATTCGATGTGGTACCGACAGATTGCATGGCCTTACATCTAAAAAATAAATTACCCGATGCCATACAGCTAAAACTTGCATTTGCTTCTATTGGCGGCAGCGTAAGTCATGGTACTGCTATGACCATTGTGAGTAAATTGGGGCAAGGCGGTGCTTCCAGAAAGAACGGTGCGATCGTAAAAGAACCGATTGCAAAAAAAGGGATGTGGGTGAACTTTGGGGAAACAAAATTTTTTGTAATGTCGATCCCCTGGGGCGATGTATCCACTGCATATTTTACGACAGGGATCCCGGACATAGAATCTTATACTGGTGTGAAACCAATAGCTTACAAAATAATGAAAGCGCAATGGCTTTTTAACTGGGTAGTACGTATGCAATGGGTTAAAAACGTTATCAGAAAAAAAATTAAAAGCCGGCCCGCCGGCCCCAGTGATGCAATGCGGAGCAAGGCAAAAAGCTTTGTGTGGGGAGAAGTTAGCAATGCAGCAGGAAAAAAAATTGCTGATCATTTTACCTGCGCAGAAGGTTATACATTAACGGCACTCAGCAGCTTGATCATTACAAAAAAAATATTAGAAGGAAATTTTAAGACGGGCTACCAGACACCCGGCTCGTGTTATGGTGAAAACCTGGTGAAAGAGATCCCTGGAACCGTTTGGAATTAATGAGCTAGTTAAACTCTTTTGCCATTTCCATTAAAATTCTTTGAAGGCCGATCTTTATGTTTTTAAAATCGCTGCTGTTACCCTGCATTGCTATGCATAATTTTTTGTCCGGGAAATAATACAACTCTGTTAAATAACCGGGAAAAAATCCGCTATGACCATAAGCAATGCCCTGTTGCGTTGTACGTATGATAACACCTAAGCCGTATTTTGTATCGCGGCCGAGTTTTGCAGTCACTGCATCTTTAAGTAGCAGAGCCGTATCAATCACTTTTCCCTCGTACAACAATGTTCCCCATTTGGCAAGATCTTCTGTCGTTGAATAAATCCCGCCGCCGGTCCATTCAAATTGCGGATTGATCACAAATGAACCATTATCATTGATGACTTTTTCACTTAGTTTAAATTCATTGTCCCTGCCCGCATATCCCTGCGCAATGCCCGGCAGCAATGCTTTATCGGTCGGTTTGGTATTTATTAATTTAAAAGGTTCAAGAATTTTTTCACGAAGCAGCTCATAATATTTCTTACCGGTAAGTTGTTCAATGATCATTCCGAGTAAAATATAATTAGTATCTGAATATTCCCAACCTTGGCCTGCCGGGAAACTCGCCTTTTCATCGAACACATATTTCAACAGCTCTTCAGGCTTCCACGTTTTTGTGGGCATTGCATTGAGGTCGTTTATAAAATCCGGCTTGAATTCATAACGCATCACCCCGCTGCTGTGATTCATTATTTGCCTTACCGTAATAGAAGATGCGTTCGGAATTTGTGAGTACCAGGCATATCGTGACAGGTAGACAGAAACTTTTTCATCAAGGTTTAGCTTTCCGTCTTTTATCAGCATGACCGCGATTGCTGCAACATAAGTTTTACCCACGCTACCCTGCATCAGCAAATGTTTAGTTGACAACGGGATTTGTTTTTCAACATCACTAAAACCGGAAGTAATACTCGTTATTTTATAATCCTTATCAATTATTGAAACGCTCAGGCCCGGAAAATTGGATGCCATTCTTAATGAATCCAATTTGAATTGCAGACGCTCAGGTGATGGCTGCGCTGTTACAACCAGCACAAGGAAAAGTTGAAAACTGAAAACTATTTTTTTCATTTCATTTATTATTGAGCGAATATGCAGAATTTCCTCCGAATCATTTCAGACCGTCAATGATATTTGCCTTTCAAACGAAATTCAGGGACAAAATTAATTGATGTTAGAGGCCATCATTCTTTACTATCTTTAAAGTATCACTGCACTTTATTAAATGTTTTATGGAACGAAACAATATTCATCGCCGCCGCTTTATATTCGATACATCAGCAGCATTGGCGCTGGCTGCATTTAAAACCCATGGTCTTAATTTATTTTCTTTACCACCAGCACGAAGAGTCGCATTGATTGGTACCGGTTGGTATGGGAAAAACGATCTGTTTCGACTGATGCAAGTGGCACCTATAGATGTAGTGGCGCTTTGTGATGTTGATAAACACCAATTGAATACGGCAGCAGATATGGTAGGCCGGCGCCTAAAGAATGGTAAGAAGCCGGCATTATATGGTGACTACCGAACGTTATTAGCGGAACAAAAACCTGAAATAGTATTGATAGGGACACCCGATCACTGGCATGCCTTAACAACAATTGATGCAATAAAAGCAGGTGCTCATGTTTATGTGCAAAAACCGATCAGTGTAGATGTATTGGAAGGAGAAGCAATTCTTGCTGCTGCAAGAAAATATAATCGTGTAGTGCAAGTTGGTACCCAGAGAAGAAGCACACCGCATCTTTTAGATGCAAAGAAAAAAATTGTAGATGCCGGGTTGCTGGGAAAGATATCACACGTAGAAATGTGTTGTTATTATCATATGCGTAACAATGGAAGCCCTGCAGTGCAAGCTGTACCGGACTTTTTTGATTATGAAATGTGGACCGGTCCCGCGCCTTTACGTCCTTATGATGGGTTACCACATACACGGTGGTGGCGAACTTTTATGGAATATGGCAATGGCATCATGGGTGATATGTGCATTCATATGCTTGATACGGTAAGATGGATGCTGAACCTTGGCTGGCCCATAAGGATAAGTTCGACAGGTGGAATTTATAATGACAAAACAGGTAAGAGTAATATTGCTGACACACAAACTGCAATTTTTGAATATGAAGAAATGAATTGTGTATGGCAACACCGCAGCTGGGGTACACCTGCCGATCCGGAATATCCATGGTCGTTTAAAATATATGGTGAAAAAGGAACACTATCCGGCAGCACTATGAAATATGATTTTATTCCCGTTGGAAAAGGTGAAAAGATCCATGGCGATGTGTTATTTGAAAAAGAAAAATACCCTGAAGATCTTAATGAACCTAACATTGAACTCAATGCTGCACCGGCTACAAGACGACACATGGTCAATTTTCTTGAGGCTATTGACAAAAGCAGTAAGCCTGTTGCCGATATAGAACAGGGGCATATCTCTACGGCAAGTTGTATTCTCGCAAATATTTCAATGCAATTAAAGGGAAGACCATTAATATACGATCCGATAAAAAAAGAGGTTATTGGCGATACCGAGGCAACAAGCCTTTTGCAAAGAAAATACCGTTCGCCCTGGAAACGTCCATTGCCGGAAAATGTCTAAAGAATCATTAAAGTAGTTGATTTGAGAAAAAAAGCAATGCTACCGGAAAGACCATTTAATTATATTCACACCTATAAATTTTATTCATGCGCATTTTATCTTTCATACTTGTAATAATCAGTCTTACCTTTTGCGGAACAACCCAACAGCAATCACAAAAAAATAGTGACGAAAATAGTTTATCAATAAAGACTGGTGCCGAGCAAACCGAGAAATACATACCGTTACTTAAAGGAAAAAGAGTGGCCATCATGG
>CBFGXP010000101.1:0-13639 GCA_965652775.1 uncultured bacterium | reverse complement strand
GGTGTCCTGAAACCAGAACAGGCGATCATGGATATCCGGCATTATACAATTGCGCTGGACGTAAACCCCGTTGAGAGATCGATCAATGGCTATACTGAGATTGATCTTGATCTTTTAAAGCCAACCAATATTTTGTTATTTGATTTCTGGCATGGATTAACTATCAGGCAGCTTTGGATCAATGGAAAAACGCAAAACTTTACTCATAGCAAAGATGATTATATAAAAATACAAATGCCACAACAGCTGCCTCCAGGAAAAATAAAAGTAAAAGTTGCTTATGGCGGTAAGCCGGGTGTTGCAGCAAGACCTCCGTGGACAGGAGGTTTTCAATGGGACAAAGATGCAAATGGTAATCCATGGATCTCTATCACCTGCCAGGGTGAAGGAGGAAAAATTTATTTTCCCTGCAAAGATCATCCAAGTGATGAACCGAATGAAGGCGCAGATATGATAATTACTGTTCCAAAAGGGTTAGTCGTAACAGCGCCCGGGCTCTTGCAAAAAGTAACTACTAAAAAAGACAGATCAACTTATCACTGGAAAACAAATTATACGATAAGTAACTATTGCATTCTTTTCAATATTGCCAAATACAAAATGGCTAAACGAACTTACACAACAGTTGATGGCAACAAAGTACCAATTGAATATTATGTAACAGAGCCGAATTTTGATAAAGCTGAACATTTTCTCGATCTCTTTGAGCAATCTTGTAAGATCCTTGAAAAATACTTTGGTGAATATCCCTGGAAAAAAGAAGCTATCCGTGCTTCTGAAACGCCACACCTTGGTATGGAACATCAAACAAATATTGCCTACGGTAACAAATACAAGTATGAGAAATTAGGAGGTAAAGATTTTGATTGGTTGCTTCATCACGAATTCGGTCATGAATGGTGGGCAAACAAAGTGACCAACCGTGACTGGGCACATATGTGGATCCAGGAAGGTATTTGTGTTTTTGGAGATGCAATGGCCACAAGAGAATTGGCCGGCGAAGAAGAATATTTGAAAAGAATGCAGGAAACTGCAAAAAACACATCGAATAAGTTTCCGATCGTCAGGGGTGAGCAGGTAGATTCAGACAGCGCATATCATGGCGACATTTATGGAAAGGGAGCTTTTTTCATGCACACACTTCGTTATGTGATGGGCGATGATAAATTCTTCCCAACGTTAAAAAAACTAGCAACCGATCCACAATACACTTATGATAACACAGTAGTGACAGCCGACGTAGAAAAACTTTTTAGTGGAGCATATGGAAAAAGCCTTGATCCGTTATTTCATCTTTTTCTTTTTACTACTAATAGTTTAGAAGTTCATGTAAAAAAAACAAATGAAAATGAATACCAGGTTAAGTTGCTGAATCTTGATATGACCGTTCCAATAGATGTTCAAACAGATTCAGGTATTCAACGCATCATGACAGATAAAAAAGGAACAACGGTTAAAAGTAAAACACCCATTACTATTGACCCCAACGTTTTTTACCTCAAAAAAGTAATTATAGAATAGTTAATACCCCTGAACGGATAGCTCTTTGTTGTAACTTTCCGCAATGAGAATAGGGTTTTTTATACTCCTTTTACTTGGAGGAAAAGTTTTTGCGCAGCATGAAAATTTATGTAAGGCTGTTGATGAAATTGCGGCTGTTGAAAGAAATTCATTTCAAAGAAATCACTCTATAACTCGTTCGCAGGCATCTTCCAATTTCCAGGTAACTTATTATCGTTGTATCTGGGAAATTGATCCGGCCATCCGGTATATTAAAGGAACCATCACGTCATATTTCATTACAAGTACATCTTCTAATACCATTAGTTTTGATCTTGCCTCCCCGCTTACTGTTGATAGTGTATACTTTCATGGGACCAAGATCTCATTTTCAAGGCCAACCGATCTTTTGCAAATAAATTTTCCAGCTAACATTCCGGGCGGGCAAAAAGATTCGGTAACCATTTTTTACCGGGGTATTCCATCTAATATGGCTTTCGGGACTTTCAGCCAGTCTAGTCATAGTGGCGTTCCGGTATTATGGACTTTGTCCGAACCATATGGCGCAAAAGATTGGTGGCCTTGTCGAAATGGTCTTGACGATAAGGCTGATTCGATCGATATTATTATTACTTGTCCAAACTCATTCAGGGCTTCGTCAAATGGCATGTTGATCAATGAAACCGATAATGGGATCACGAGAACAGCCTATTATAAACATCGATATCCTATTGCTTCATATCTTGTTGCATTTGCGGTCACCAATTTCAAGGTATTAACTCATAATGTTGAGTTGGGAAGCATTAACCTGCCGATGATCACATACTGCTACCCTGAAAGTGAAAGTATATTCCAACAGAATACACCAAAAGTTTTACAACAGTTATCTCTGTTTCATGAATATTTTGGAGCCTACCCTTTTATCAAAGAAAAATATGGCCACACGCAATTTAGTTGGGGCGGCGGCATGGAGCACCAGACAAATAGTTTTATTGTATCGCCGGAGGAAAGTCTCATGGCGCATGAATTAGCCCACCAATGGTTTGGCGATAAAGTGACTTGCGGTAGCTGGCAGGATATATGGCTTAATGAGGGATTTGCCACTTACCTTACTTATTTCTATTTTGAAAAGTTTGATCCCGGCGGCCATCTAAACAGGTTAAAAAATCTGAATAATTCAATAACAAGTTTACCAAATGGCTCTGTGTGGGTAGACGACACGACAAATGTTGGACGCATTTTCAGCAGCCGGCTCTCCTACAATAAAGGAGCTTATTTGCTTCACATGCTTCGCTGGGTTTTAGGAGATACTTTATTTTTTCGGGGAATTCGCCAATACGTAAACGACCCTAAAATTGCTTATGGCTTTGCAAGAACTGATGATTTAAAAAGGAATCTTGAACTTGTAAGTGGCAAAAATCTGACTGAATTCTTTAATGATTGGTTCACGGGTCAAGGTCATCCAACTTATACTGTAAGATGGAGCCAGAATAAAAAGAATTGGGCAAAAATTACAGTAAGTCAAATTACATCTCACCCGTCCGTCTCTTTTTTTGAAATGCCACTGGCATTAAAATTTAAAAGTAGCGCCCAGGAGAAGACAGTGATAGTTAACAACACAAAAGACCACCAGGTATTTTGGGAAGAGGTAGGGTTTAAAGCTGATACAGTGATTATTGACCCTGACTATTGGGTCTTATCACGAAATAATGTTTCTATAAAAGAACCAGACTTAACTGGTCCTGATAATGAAATAAGAGTTTATCCTGTTCCCGCTACTTCAGATAATGTTATTTTATCAATTAAAAACCCCGTCGAGAAAACAATGATGGTTAGGTTATATAATGCGGCGGGCCAGATGATAACTAAACAACAAATCAATACGCCGGGTCGCGATGAAGAGATTCAAATTAACATTTCTAAATTGTCGGCCGGGGTATATTTGCTACGCATTGATGCAGGCGACTTTAAAACTACGCGCCACATCATGAAAAAGTAAAATTAATTGCTTCATGGCCCGCCGTAAAAAACCCGGTAAAAAATGGTGGATACTGCTCGTTGTTTTTGCCGCAGCACTTGCGTTCACGCTTGGTTATGATTGGTGGCTTAGTCGCAAGTCGCGCTTTGTTCGTTATCCCGCTTTTGGCATATCAATCCCGGAAGATTATTTAATACACGGAATTGATGTTTCAAGATACCAGTCAATAATCTCCTGGGATGCTGTAAAGCAGATGAAAGTTAAAAACGTACAGCTTGGGTTTGTTTTTATTAAAGCAACGGAAGGAATCGCAAATACAGATCCGCAGTTCAAACGAAACTGGAAAAAATCAAAACAAGCGGGAATGATCCGCGGGGCCTATCATTTTTTTCTTGCAACAAAAGATGGAAGAGAACAAGCGGAAAATTTTATAGGCTCAGTTGACCTGGAAGAAGGGGATCTTCCGCCAGTGGTTGATATCGAGCAGACCTATGGTGTTAGTATCCCGGTTTTAAAAAAAGAGTTGAAAGAATGGCTGGATGTTATTGAACACTATTATAGAGTAAAGCCCATTATTTACACCAATGTTGATTTTTACTCAAGGCATCTTGGTAAAGAATTCAACAATTACCCTTTATGGGCTGCACATTATTTTCAATATGACACACCCCGCATCAACAGGCAATGGGATTTTTGGCAGCATAGTGAGGAAGGACGAGTAAATGGAATTCTTTCAAAAGTCGATTTCAATGTATTTAATGGCGACTCACTTCAATTTAGAAATATTTTGATACCTAAATAGTTTTCCTGCCTTTTTTATAATTGCATTACCTTGTCAAGAATCAAACTGAAGGCATAATGTTTGGCATGGACCCGGAAGTGGCAAGGTATTTCAGAAAAATACTCCGTTCGCTTTTTGCATTTTTGATGTGGCTCTTCATAAATATTACAGCCGGCATTTATTTTCAACTGGCGTACAGTAAAAGTTATTCATCTTCTGTTCATGTACTTTTTTTTGCGTGGCTCGTAATCAGCCTTTGTTTATTGCTTTGGTACTTATATAAAATATGGAATAAATGACCTTGCGCTATCCTTGTTAATTTTTTGTATCAAGTATCACGGGAGTATTGCCTTTTCCCATAACAATGATCTTGGCATTTTGAGAAGTTGCAATTTCCTTTAGCGCTTTTATTTGCTCATATTGCAATTGCTGATCCGTTAATCCCTGGTTTATGATTCGCTGGTAATCTGCAATACCCTGCGCTTCTACCCTTTTCCGTTCGGCTTCCTGTTTCTCCTTCTGCAAAATGAATTGCATTTTCTGGGCTTCTTGTTCGGCATTGATCTTTCCTTCAATCGTTGCTTTTACAGACTGTGGCAACGTAATATTTCTTACAAGCAATTGCTCAAGAAATAACCCCCTTTTTTTGAAATCTTCTTCAATGCTTTTAAATATCCGGTTTTGAAATTCATCCCTCCTTGAAGAGTAAAGTGATATGGCGTCATAGTAAACTGAATTATCCCTGATCTTTGTCCGTGTCAGTGGCCTGACTATTTTATCTACATAATTAACACCCGTTTCTCTTACCAGTCGTGGCGCATCCGCCTCTGTAAGCCGAAACAAAACTGTAAGATCAATAGTGACTTCCAGCCCATCGGCTGTCAATACCCTTATGGCATCATCTGCTGCCTTTACGCCTTCATCGTGAACGCCGCTCATTGTATAGTTTTGCGTTTTTATATCAAGACGAGTTACCTCTACTAACGGGTTGATCATATGAAGTCCGCTTTGCAGCACGTCGTTCTGTACTTTACCAAAAAGTTTTTTTACTCCTACTTGTCCCGCATCGATTTGTACGATGGAAGAGATCAATACACCAATGATCATAATAAAAATACCTGCGATTTTTATCGTTCCGGTAAACCGCTGGGCAGGACCTGGATTGCGTGCAATGACGATACCAATAATAAGTACGATCATTCCTACAACGATGAGAGCCATATGTTGATTAGTTTTAGTTTAATTAAACAAAGCTCAATCAGCTGCTATGATCTGAAATGATCACCCATTTTCCATTTAATTTTCTGAAGACCAAAGTGAAATGGCCACTTGCATCACCGATTGTTCGTGTTAAATAATATTTACCCGTTACATGGAAGAATTCAGGTGAAAGCTGTTTAAGCTGTATCAACGTAAATGTAAGCTTTCCCATAGCAGCGGTGTCGGGATAATTTTTTTTATAATTAGACAAAGTGTTCTTATAACCATAGGTAACACCAGATTTACCAATAAACATAAGCGAATCATTTTCCCAATATCCAACCATAAATGCATCTATGTCCCCGCGATTCCAAGCCTGGTTTTGCCGTGTAAGCAGATTCCTTACTTCTGTTTCATCTTTTGTCTGGCAAAGGGAAGCAACAGATAAAAGGGTAAGTACAATTAAATAGATCGATTTCATGTTTCCTGATATTAGAAGTCAAGTTAATGAAAAAGTTATTGTGTAGCCGAATAGTTGAGAAAAACCAGAAGCATCAATGATTACAATCTGTACTGTGGCAATGTTTTGCGATCCGGCAAAGCCTCCAATTAAGATAATAAGCGAGCAGGATAAGAATGGAGGAAGGGACTATTAACCAGAGTACATTGTCCGAAAAAAAATGTTTAAATATCAGGAAGAACATGCCAGTCATAAAAAGAATCAAAGGAGTGAGGCGATGATGATGTTTCCTGTATCCATGCAGTAAAGTAAGGCCGCCAATTAAAAAAGCAATCAGGATCATGCCTGCTTCAAAATAAATATTATCCAGGATATTAATTCCAAACAATGGCAGTGTGCTGAGAAATAAGGGTAATAAAGCGCAATGAATAGCGCAGGCAACTGCCGCAGAAACACCTAATGCATTCCAATTGATCTGAAGTTTCACTTCGCAAAGATAACTGTCTGCAACAAAGTTGCAAAATATAAATTACCTTTACCTTTGAAACAGACAGCAACAATCATAGCTAATTTTGGTCTCCCAATTATGAGTAGGAAAATAGTTTTTTATATCGTGTTCTTTATTGTACTGGTTATCGGTTTTTATTTTACGATGAGCCAGCTTGTGCCTGGTTTTGGAAAATCTAAACTGGAACCTATTGGCAGAGTGTTACCTTTTGCCTTTACCAACCAGGATGGAAGAACAGTAACGGAAAACGATGTGGCCGGGAAAGTTTTTGTAGCAGAATATTTTTTTACAACATGCAAGAGTATTTGCCCGATCATGAATGGAAATATGAAAAAAGTGTATGAACGATTTAAGAATGAAAAAAATTTCATGATCCTTTCCCACACCAGTGATCCTAAAAATGATTCAGTGCAATCATTAAAAAAATATGCTGATAGCTTGAATGTAAGCACTGACAAATGGGTCTTTCTTACAGGATTTAAAGATAGTTTATACAAGCAGGCCCGGTATAGCTATAAAATTGATGACCCCAACAACAATCCGATCAATTCCGAAGAGGATTTTATTCATTCACAGTTTTTTTCTTTGGTAGATAAAAAAGGAGTTGTACGTAATATCTATGACGGCACTCAAAAAGGTGATGTGGAAAGAATGACGAAAGAGATAGACGTGTTATTAAAAGAGAAATAGCATTTATGGATAGCAGGATCCACGATATTCTTCGCCGCAACCAGCTTAGCGTAACAGCCAGCCGGGAAAAGATCCTCAACCTTTTTTTAACCAACACAAGAGCACTTGCACATGCCGATATCGAGCATAAAGCCGGAGAAAGATTTGACCGGGTAACGGTTTACCGCACATTACAAACTTTTGTTGAAAAGGGGATTCTGCACACGATACCTACTGCAGATAATTCAGTGAAATATGCCTTATGTAAAAATGATTGTTTTGAAGGGCATCATCACGATAATCACTATCATTTTATTTGTTCTGTTTGTGGCAAAACAGAATGTCTTGAAGAATTTATAATTCCTGCTGTGAAGCTTCCCAAAGAATATCTTGCAAATAATGTGGAAATAGTTGTGAACGGGATTTGCTGTGCCTGCCGAAAAAAGTAAGCCCCACTGTGGAAACAGGGGGACTTAGGTTAAGGCTCTGATTAGTAGCTATGTTGAAATGCAATTACTGCATCTACTTTTTCTGGTGTAAAGTAAGATGACAAATCAGTAAGCTCCAAAAAAGAGGCATACCACTTTTGTGGTATTTTCTATTACTTTTCTGTTAATTGCTTCATTTCTGCATGTACAAACGACATTAAGTTTCCAACAACCGTTGGTGAGAAGTCAAAACGGAGACCGGCAAGCTGGAAAAGTTCTGGAAGTGTTCGGGTACCACCCTGTGCAAGTGCGGTTATATAATTGTTAAGTGCTTGTTCTTTATTTTCCTTGTACTGCTTCCATAGCCCAATTGCCCCAAGCTGTGCAATTCCATATTCAATATAATAAAACGGTACTTCAAAAAGGTGCAATTGCTTTTGCCAAAAATATCTTCTGTATTCTTCCAGTCCGGAAACATCAAGAACCGGGGAAGTAAATTCACTAAATATTTCAACCCATGTATCAGACCTTTCTTCTTCCGAATGTGAAGGATTTTCATACAACCAGTGCTGAAACTTATCAATAGTCGCTATCCATGGAAAAATAGTGATCACTCTTTCAAGCTGATGCTCTTTTGCTTGTTTTAATTCCTCTTCAGAATTAAAAAATACATGCCATTTGTCCATGGTAAAAAGTTCCATTGCCATGCTTGCCACTTCAGCGATCTCCATCGGGTATTCTTTGAAAGAGGTCAACTCAAGATCATGTGCAAGAAAAGAATGAACCGCATGACCACCTTCATGTACCATCGTCGTCACATCATCCATTTGCCCGGCCGCGTTCATGAAGATAAATGGAGCACCGCTTTCAGCCAATGGACAATTATATCCGCCTGGCGCTTTGCCTTTGCGGCTATCGAGATCAAGATGTCCCATCGCTTTCATCTTACTCAGGCAATCACCAAAAAATGGTTTCAATTCATTGAAGCATGCAATTGATTTTTCAACTAATTCATTGCCCGTCTTAAACGGATTCAACGCTTTTTCATCTGCGGGGTGCGCTTCAAGATCCCAGGGGCGCAATGTATCAACACCAAGTCTTTTCTTTTTTCTTTCATAGATCTCATTTACCAGCGGAAGGATTTTTTCTTTTACTGCCTGGTGAAATTGAAAGCAGTCTTCAGGTTTATAATCAAAACGACCCATTTCAACAAACTTAAAATCACGGAAGTTTGAGAAGCCGGCATTAACTGCGATTTGGTGACGTTTTTCTAAAAGCGAAGAGAAAAGATGATTCAGGGTTTCTTTATCCGCTAATCTCCTATTACCAACCTTTCTATATACAGACTCTCTGAGGTTCCTGTCATTATTTTCAAGAAATTTTGCCGCTTGTTGTAAGGTGTATTCTTTTCCGTCAACTTCTATTGTCATTTTCCCTGAGATAACACCATACTGCTGCTGCATTACATTCATTTCAGCAATGATTGGAATGTTTTCCTCGCGAAACAGGTCGATATTTTTTTTTACGGTCCGTAAATAGGTGAAAAATTTTTTTTGGTCAAGCTCTTTCGTAAAAGGACAATCGACCAATTTTCTATTCAGCTTGTCTGCATAGGGTTGTGCTTTTGGCTGAATTTCCATCATAAAAAAGGTAAAAGCATTTTCAAGTTCCTTGCTTTCCGTATCGCAAGTCATCCGGATCTGCCGCCAGCAACCGTCTTCACTTAAAACCGCTTCGAGCTCACTGATATCCTTTAACCATTTTTCCAGGTCTTGCTTTGAATCGATCTTTCTTTCAAGAAGATCAATAAAAAAAGGCTCTATTTTTTCCCAGGTAGTAACTGTGAAATCTTTTGGCAAAAAATGACGGGGAAGTTTTTTTATATCGGCGGAGTACATAGTATGCTAATTTGCTGAAGCACTAATGTGCAAATAGTTTGCCACCGGCATGGCACATTCTATTATCATCAATAAATAATTATTCGGATTTCTTTTTTCGTGTAGTTTTTTTCTTAGGGGTTTTTTCGGCAACAGCTTCTTCTTTCACCGTTTCTTCAACAGGTTCAGCTGTTTCTTCAGGAAGCTCTGACAGCTTTATTTCTATATTATGCTTTTTCAACGATTCGAACCACTTTACCATCTTTTTCATATCGCTGGCATATACTTTTTCAAAATCCATTTCAGGGTATACCGTTTCGAAATATTTTCTTACGGCACTACTATCACCTGCGTCTGGCAAAGAACCACTTCCTTTCTCCATCGCATTAAAAACATCAACCAGGTTCACATTTTCTCTTTGGGTATATACTTCGATACTTTCGAGGTGTGAAAAATTATGAACACGACCAGAAATAAATTGAGTCTTATTATCATCCAGTGAGCGAACAACGGCGCCATCTCCGCGACTGCTGATCAATTCATATAATCCGGGAAGTCCTGTAACAGCAACCAGTTTACTATATTCCATAAAGTTTAAAATTTGGGAGTGCAAGATAACCCGAAAACGCCAATGAAAATATTTTTGATTTCCGGTTCAGGTTGCTTTAAATAATCACCCAAAACATCTGGCAATTAAATTAATTTACACCGGCAATAATTTCAATATATGAAAACCAGGTTCATACTTTGGTCCCTATTGGCTATTATTTTTTATAGTTGTGGACAGGAAAGTAATGGTGTTAAGGCCCAAAAAATAATTAAACGGGATACTTCTATAAATGCCAGTAGTTCTTACAGTGAAATATTTTTTGACAGTATAAGGATGGAGAAGTTCCTCTCCGGACAGAATTTCCATGACTCACTTGTAAAAAGGATCCGCAATTTTTATAATGCCCGCAATTATCAATTTGCCTGGTTCTTTAAGGAAGGCATGGCCGATTATGCTACTTCTTTTTATGAAGTCTATAATGACTATATCAGTTACTCCAAAGATTCTGCGTTAAAAAGTAACGCGCTGCAAAGGCTATACGATTCTTTAATGACCGGGAATTTTAGTTATAATGTAAATGACAGCATTGTATTAAATAGCGAATTGCTTTTTACCGCGCAGTTTTTCCGCTATACACGCCGCGCCTACCAGGGCAATAACCAGCTCGATGCCCGTGAACTGGATTGGTTTATTCCAAGAAAAAAAATAGATCCTTCTGTATTACTCGATTCAGTGCTGGTTCGTAAAGGCAAAAACCTTGCTGATCTGGAACCTGTCAACCGGCAGTATAATTTATTAAAAAGTTACCTTCTTAAATATTATGAGATAGAGAAAAAGGGTAGCTGGTCATTAATAAAAGCCGATAAAAAAAGTTATAAGCTTAATGATAGTTCAGCCTTTTTGGTCACAATTAAAGAGAGATTATTTCTAACAGGTGATTTGGTCAATGAAGATACAACTGCAATTTTTACGAAAGAACTGCAGGATGCGGTAAAGAGTTTTGAAAAACGCTATGGTATGAAGGAAGACGGCATTATTTCCACTAAACTGTTGAATGAAATGAGTCGCCCGGTACAGGAGCGGATAGAACAGATACTGATAAATATGGAACGTATTCGCTGGGTCCCTGCAGAACCCACCTCTGACTATCTGCTTGTGAATATCCCGGAATTCCGTTTGCATGTATATGATAAAGGAAAATATGCGTGGAGCACAAATGTAGTAGTAGGCACCGCTGCAAATAATACAGTGATCTTTAACGGTAACTTAAAACACATTGTTTTCAGTCCTTATTGGAATGTTCCTTCTTCAATTCTCAAAAATGAAATATTGCCCGGAATAGCAAGGAATAAAAATTATTTGGCCCGTCACCACATGGAATGGAATGGCAATAGTGTAAGACAAAAACCCGGACCATGGAACGCTCTGGGCCAGGTAAAATTTTTATTCCCCAACAATTATAGTATCTATCTCCACGACACACCATCTAAAAGCCTCTTCAACGAGGAGCGTAGAACATTCAGTCATGGATGTATAAGGGTCAGTGAGCCAAAAAAACTTGCTCAATTTCTTTTGCGCAATGATTCAAACTGGGATTCGGTAAGAATTGCCAAAGCAATGAATGCAGGCAAAGAACAATTTTACAATATGAAAGATCCTGTTCCGGTATTTATTGGATATTTTACAGCTTGGGTTGACAGGGATGGAAAATTAAATTTCCGTGACGACGTTTACGGTCATGATAAAAAAATGAAAGAAAGATTATTTGCAAAAACACAATGAGTATAACATAATGAGGAAAATAATTTTTTGCGTAATCATTATTATTTTGTCGAAGCATTTGTTACGCTATAAGCAATGGTATTTAAAATAAAGAGCCGGCCATTGCCAGCTCTTTATTTATTTTTTCACTGGAGGATTATTTTTTACTCTTTCGTCTAAAACCGGCAAGAGAAATAAGTCCTGCAACACCAAGTGTCGCTACTAAAATCCCTTTATCTTTTGTTGGCCTGTTTTGAACCGAAGGTGCAATAGACGCATACGAAGCATCTGCGGGTACATATTTTTCTTCAGGTTGTTCCGAGACCACATCCCAGTCGCTATAACTCTTTCCTGTCAGGTAAGTAAGCATTTCCAGTTCGTCTGCACGCCGCTGTTTTAGCTGTTTCAAATATTTTTTGCCGGCATCACAATTAAAGTCGCCAGTCGCAGGGTGAGTAACAACATATCTTGCCTGGTAGTTATCAGTATTAGGTGTAACCTGGAACATAAGATCCTGCGGAAAAGATTTACGATTGTAGCGTACATGTAATCTTGTGAAATAAACATTATCCGAGTAATTGTCATCATCCCATACATCGTCATAATTAGTCCAGTCACGATTGATCCACCATACCCCGGCCTGAACAAGGTCTTGTGAAGAAGGAGCCGTCGCTACGCAGGGATCACATTTCACAAAATTCTTTGGGCTTACATCCCACGCATATTCAAGCATAGCCAGCGCCTTGCCTTCTTTGTCCCATTGATTTTGGAAAAGATTAGCATAGAAATTCCCGAAATTATTTTTTACAAACAATGGAATATTTTTTCCTGTAGGAAGTGAGACTGTCCTGTAATTCGTTGTTTCTATTCTTCCTTTTTTTGTAAATGCATACACGATCATATCCTGGTCACCATCGGCGTTGGCCATACCAAGTCGGATGGGTAACATGAACTTTGGTGATGAAAAACTGATTTGGATCGGCCGTAAAAAATTTCCCGGAAGTTTTTTCTTTTCTGCCTCATTTACTTTTACTACAAAGAATTTGAGATTGCTTTTAATATAAGGCTCAAGTACTTCTTCTGCACCGGCTGGAATCTTGTAACCGTTATCATCTAGCCAGGTTTTTAACGCTGTACTTTCTTTAGCAGACAGAATTAGAATATCGTATTCACCAACAATATATTTCGCTTCTATCTTGACCTCGGATTTTCTTTTGGCTGTGCCAACCCCTGTAACCACTACTTCATTTAATGACAAACCAGGAGCTCTTCCTTCCAAAGCCTTATCATAATATTGGTTGCAAGGATTCTGATCATAATATTCTACCAATCTTGGTTTGCTATATTCATTCAGGGTATTGAATATCGATTGTTCCACTACTTTGATGTCTTTCTTTTGTAAGACTACAGGCACGGGCACTACCATGGCAAAATCTTTCAGGCTGCCTTTAAAATCATTATACATTGTTATTACATTTCGGTTGCCATCACGAACAAGAATGACCTGTGATGTTTTATTTTTCAATGTACCGTCTGCTTTGCTTACATAAAAGCCGCAGAAGGCGGCCGCTTCATGAGTGATCATGGAAGCGAGAATAATTAAGGCAACTCCCTTTTTCATAATAGGTTTCATGATTATTTTTTTTAGTTTATACCCCCAGCCCCTAAAGGGGAGGGAGTGGTTAATAATTCTATGGCGATTCCATTCGAATTGTCTTGATCTAAAAATTGTATCCAGCAAGGGAACAAATGGGGCAGCTGCTACCAGCACCCAGATGATCGTATTGTATTTCCATTTAAATGCAGCGAGATAAAATGAAACGGCTGCAATAAGTATCGCCCAGATAATTCGTGCAAATGGATGATTGGGTGATGTTCTTGGATCACTGATCATGAAAAAAGTGAAGAGCAATAAACTTCCCGTACT
>CBFGXP010000100.1:0-13857 GCA_965652775.1 uncultured bacterium | reverse complement strand
TTCTTAAACATCATCACGTAACCACAGAGGTTCTTTTTCTTTTGCTTGTTAACCTGTACGGGTTTCATCATGTGAAATTCGGAGAACCGGGGTTGATAAGCGTAGGAGATAACATTACCATCAACATCACCCCATTTTTTTTGTTGAAAAATTACTTGCTTCTCGCTCCAGTCGAACATCCGAACTTCATAAAGGCGACTGGAATACTCACCGATAAAAACAAATTGGTAAAGGCTTCCCTGATTTAATGGAACGATCACAGGCATTTCATATTCGCTTTCCATAGAAATCGAAGCTTCCTTCATCAATACAAAGCCATCATCAGAATATAATTTTTTAAGACTATCGACCTGGTGAGCAATCAACACATCGCTGCATGATTGAACTTTGATCACATTTGATTGTGAATTTGCCGAGAGGATACTCAGCATCAATGTAAAAATTACCAGGGATGTCTTTTTCATAAGGGTTCTTAACAGGAATTGAAATAATAGCAATATAAAAGTAGAGTGTCCCACCCTTGGTTCTAAATTTTTGATTAAGTAAATTCAAATCCGGGTACAAATTCCAAGTTGTCTTACGTAAGTTTCAAAAGACGGATCAGGTAAAAGGGGTTCGTAATAAACGGTGGAGTAATCATCGACAATCGTAAATCTACGAATATATTTTAACTCATTGAAGAAAAATTGGTTGCTGTCATTATTTGCGATTAAAGTAGATCGCATTTGCCTGTTGAACACACGTTAATACAATATCATTTATACAAACATGGGGTGGAAGTGTAGCGCAGTAGTAGATCACATCGGCCACATCTTCAGCACTAAGCGGAGTTAAACCATCATATATTTTTTTTGCTGTTGATTCATCACCCTTAAAGCGAACGATAGAAAATTCAGTTTCGGCCGCACCGGGATGAATAGCGGTAACTTTAATTCCGTGGCGTAGCAGGTCAACCCGCATTGATTGGGAAAGGATGTCTACAGCGGCCTTCGTTGCGCAATAAACATTTCCTTTCTCATAAACTTCTTTTGCCACAGAGCCGAGATTGATGATATGGGGGCTTGAACTTTTTTTAATAAGTGGCATTAACGCTTTTGTTGTATAAAGTAAGCCTTTAACATTTGTATCGATCATTGTATCCCAGTCCTCGGGATCAGCATCGTCAAAATAATCACGGCCAAGTGCAAGCCCTGCATTGTTGATCAGCACATCAATATGCTGCCACTCTTCAGGAATATTTTTAGCTGCTTCAAAAACTTCTTCTTTTTTTCTTACATCAAATGAAGAAACCAATATTGCAGTATTATATTTTTTTTCAAGTTGTTCTTTTAATGCCAGCAGTTTTTCCTCACGCCTGCCATTAATGATTATATCATATCCATGACACGCAAATTTTTCTGCACAAGCCTTTCCAAATCCTGAAGATGCCCCGGTGATGAAAACTACTTTTTGCATTTTAGATTATTTCTGCAATATTATTGATTATTAATTATCCGTTGGAATTCAAATACACTTGAATCGCATTAAAAAAATAATCATTAATCAATAATTACCGGATGAAATAAATTTTACCTGATAAGTGTTGCAGTTCCTTTCTGGAAAAAGGCTTTGCCTGTATAATCAACACCTTTTACCATCCATACATACGTATTCGTAGTTTGCGGTTTACCTTTGATCTCACCATTCCAGCCATGCCCATTTATGGTTGTGCTAAAAACTAATTGCCCCCAGCGATTGTATACCCTGAAATATTCAATACGGCCGATACCAACAGCAATAGGTTTTAATACATCATTTAATCCATCACCATTTGGTGTGAACCCGGTAGGAACAAATATCTGTGGATTAGTACGGAAGATCTTTACAAGAATAGTGGCCGAGTCAAGGCAACCCAGGAGGTCAGTCACCTGAACTTTATAACGAATGCTGTCAATATTTCCATTTAGTAATGCAACCGGATTCGATATGGAGATATTGTTCAGTCCTGTTGATGGGCTCCATTCATAATTCTCTCCGCCACTTGCATTTAATTGCAATGGCTGGCCGGCAACAATCATTGTATCTCTTCCGGCAGATGCATTTACTTTTGGAAGTACTGTTACCACCACCGTATCATAATTTGGTTTGGGACATCCTAAAATATCGGTTGCAGTTAAAATATAATTTGTGGTAAAGGGAGGATGTGCAATCGGGTTTAGAATATTGGGACTACTTAATGATCCTTGTGGCCGCCAAAAATAATTTGATGCTATAACGTTTCCACTTAACTGCGTTTCTCCATTGTAACAAATCATTACATCCGGACCTGCATCTACAAAAGGATAAGGGACAGGAAATATTCTTACATCATCAGTAGAAGAACATTTGCCGATATGCGCCGTAAGGAAGTAAGTTGTATTGATCGGCGGATTTGCAATGGGATTTACAATGTTCGGGTTACTTAGATCTGAATTGGGCGTCCAGGAAAATTTTAGCCCATCGGTTATGGCAGATAATTGTACACCGTCACCTAAGCAATAGGTAGTGTCGGATCTTACGGTTAATGTTACTCTGTCAACAACTCTTACTCTTATCGAATCAGTATTAAGGCAACCATTGTCATCTAACAAAACTTTATACCATGTCGTGTTTTTAGGATACACGAACGGATTCGAAGTATTTGCAGAAATGATATTGTAATCCGGTGTCCATGAAAAAACACCCGAGCCCGAAGCTGATAGTTGCAATGTATCGATATTACAAATGAGCGTATCCCTGAATGGAAGTGTTATCGGAGGTTTATCAATTATAGTGATAGCTTTTGTGACCGTATCAATACAACCTTTGCTGCTTTGTACGATCAACTGTGCATTCTTTATTCCAATTGTTGGATAATTATAAACAGGATTTTGCAAACGGGAAGTATCATCGTTAACTGTGGGTTCGTCAAAATTCCATCGCCAGGCATTTACCACGCCATAAGTTGCAGAAGTGGCATCTGTAAACAATGTTGGTTTAGTTACACAAATCCCCGATGAAACAAAATCAGGGAAAAATCCGGGATACAGTGCTAATTGCATTGTAGCAGAATCAGAACAAGGATCGCCGGGATTAACAACAAGCTTTACAGTATAAACTCCTGTATCAGGATAAATAAATGAAGGCGTTGCAATATTTGATGTATCATTTAAAATGCCGGTCATACCAAAGTCCCAATGCCATGCATAAATTAGTGAAGTAGGAGTTTGGTTTGCAAAACTTACGTTGAAGTCATCACAGAAAACTGCAGACAATGGTAGTTGTGCGCCTACAAAGTCACAATCAGCCACTTTAATTTGAAGATCTTTTCGCTGTGTAGCTATCAGGACACCATTGCGGGTTTCATTTACGCAAACAGTTACTACATAAATGCCTGCCGTTGGAACAATTCCGGTTATGAGCCCGGTGTTTGGATTTATGTTAACTGAAGATCCAAGTGGTGCACTTGAATTATATCCTGATGAGTAAGGTACACTGATATAAGGAGGGCTCGTGGGTGGGGCAGGGGCGGTACAAGTGCCGCATACGCCTTGGTCTGTTCCCCCGCCTGGGTACGCACTGCAAAATGAGTATGTCAAATTATCTGATGCATCAGTGTCTACTGCACCAAAATTGTATGAAAATTCTTTCGAAGCACATATAATTACTGTATCCTGTCCTACAAATTTTGCACTGTTATTTGCTGGTCCGGTTGCTACACCAGAATTTCCAGGTATCACAGCCGTGTATGTAGCTCCAACGTTTGAAGAATTTATCAAGTTATTTATGCCTACTATCCGGCAGCATCGCTGGTAGCTTATCACATATCCGCTGGCACTCGCTGGCAGCGTTACATCGAATTCATAATAGCCTACCTGGTAGCATACCTGAGGTGGGTTAGTTATGCAAGGATTAGGCGCGCCTATTTGCAACTGCACTATTTGCGACCTGGGAATTGCGTTATTTGACCATACCAATGAGTTAGTCGATCTGTTAAAAATTCCTATTGCAGCGTTTAAGTCAAGTTGGGCTCCGGTTGAAAAACAATCTCTATATAATTTCAGGGTAACATGGTATGTATATTGATTTCCATTCTGGCCGGTCAGCGTATAATACATTTCACCACCAGTGATATGGTTTGCGTTCGCTTCCTGACAAAAAAGGGAAAAAGTGAAGAATATTAACCCGAGTTTTCGCATTGGGATTGAATTATATACGCCGGCTGAAGATACAAAAAACTGTCTTTGAATCACAGCCTTTTGTGAACGAAATATTGCCGAAAAAATTATCTTTTAACGATTAAATTCAAGACACCAGCCTTCCGACTTTGAAATAATTTACAGGAGTGGTAAAATGAGTACAAAATCTAAAGGGTCAGTTTTTGGAATTGAAAGATAATAGTCTTCGTTGCCTAAATAATAAAAAGACTACCGGAATGAGCGTCTTAAAAAGATATATGAACGGATCACCTGATCAGCGCTACTGTTCCTTTTTTGAAATGAACATTGCCTAAGATATCTGTGGCTCTTACCATCCAAACAAATGTGCCTGTGTTTTGTTTAAGCCCTTTGACCGTTCCATCCCATCCTTGTCCATCATTCTTATTATGACTGTAAATAAGAGCTCCCCAACGATTATATACCTTGAAGTAATCAATCGATTTCATTCCAACATATATCGGGCGGAACACATCATTGCGTCCATCGCCGTTTGGTGTAAATCCTGTTGGCATAAAAATCTCAGGTCCTGTTTTATAAACCCGGATCGTAATACTTGCAGTATCATTACAACCTGCCTGGTCGGCAACGGTAACTAAATAAGTTACATATTCAGGGTTGCCATCAAGCATTGCTATTGGGCCCGCAATATCCGGATCAGTTAAGTTTGTTGCCGGCGACCATTGATAACTTACACCTCCTGTAGCCTTGAGTTGAAATGGTAGGTTTGCTATAATGGATGTATCGTTGCCTGCGAATGCATTCACCTTGGGCAACACAGTTACTATCACCGTGTCGTAAGATGGTTTGGGACATCCTGAAGCAATATCAGTTGCAGTCAAAATATACTTAGTGGTGTTTGTGGGACTAGCAACTGGATCAAGTATACTGGGATCATTAAGACTTGAAGATGGCGACCATGTAAATAATGTGCCATTTGTCTGTGCATTCAATTGTGCATTTGAATTAAAGCAAATTACGGTGTCGGCACCTGCGTTAACAGTAGGTCGCGGTATAACCGTAACAATCACCACTTCGGTTGCTGTACACCCCCCGATTCTTGATGTGATTTGGTAAGTGGTATTGGCAGCAGGTGTTGCTATGGGATTTAGAATATTAGTATTACTCAATGACGGATCCGGCGCCCATGAATATTGTTGACCATCTGTAGTGGCAGATAACTGCACAGGATCATTCGCACAGATGGAAGTATCGTTACTTGCAGTAAGGTTAACTAAACTCACTACCCTTACTCTTACTGAATCTGTGTTTCTGCATCCATTCTCATTAAACTCTACAGTATACCAGGTAGTTGTTTTTGGATAAACGAGGGGAGCAACTGATGTTGAATTAAGAATATTATAACCCGGCGTCCATGAAATAGCTCCGTTGCCGGTTGCATTTAATTGGACAGTATCAACATTACAAATAAGTGTATCCCGAAATGCCATATTGATTGGTGGCTTATCAATAATAGTTACAGGTTTGTAAAGGGTATCACGGCAACCTTTGCTGCTGCCAACTATAAATTCGGCAGTATAGTTTCCAACCGCCGTATATGTATATTGGGGATTCTGTTGTCGCGATGTGTCATTTAAAGTAGTACTAACACCAAAATCATATCGCCAGAAGTTTACACTCCCATAGGCGGTGGTAGTCAAATCTCTGAATTGTACCGGTACATTCATACAAATCCCGGTGGACTCAAAATCAGGAACAAAACCAGGATACACTCTTACCTGTGCTGTGGTGGAATCAGAACAGGGCTGATTTCGGTTGGCAACTACTTTTACAATATAAATTCCTGTATCAGGGTATGTGTAGGTTGGACCGGGAAGACGTGATGTATCAGCTAGTGTGGCCATGTTACCAAAATCCCAGAAATAATTATTTATAAGTGAACTGGGAGAAAGATTACTGAATGTCATTGTATAATCATTACAGTTAATATACCCATTTGGTTCCAGCGTAACTGTCGCTACATCGCAGTCAGCGACTTTTACCTGCAAGTCTTTTCTTTGTGTAGCAATTAATTCGCCATTGCGAAACTCACGAACGCAAACAGTAACTACATAAGTGCCTGCTGGAGGAGCAATACCGGTAATGACGCCGGTATTTGAATTAATATTTACCGCAGCACCTAATGGTGCGCCCCCATTGAAAGGGAAGCTATACGGAAGCGGAGAATAGGGGGGTGAGTTAGGGGGAACCGGAGTTGGAGTGCCGGAAGCTGCGCCTGTATATCCGTCGCAAAAACTGTAAAGCAATACATCACCATCCGCATCCTGTGCGCCAAAATTATAAGTGAACGAATAACCAGAACAAATTACTACCGTATCAATTCCAAGAAAACGGGCACTATTATTTGCAGGCGCAGTTGGTTCGGAAAAATTGCCGGGTATTTCAGCCGTATAGGTAACACCCTGTGCTGCTGAATTCGATACATTAATTATACCACCAACTCTGCAACACCGTTGATAGGTAATTACGTAACCATTTGCAGTACCTGGTAATGTTACTGTTTCTTCATAGACGGCTACATCATATACTACCTGCGGTGGATTAATAATGCAGGGTCCCGGATTTGTTAGTTGAATCGTATTATAACTTACTCTTGGTACAGCCGGAAGCGTTGTAAAAAGGGCATTCGTGCCTTTGTTAAATATGCCAATAGCTTCTGTGGTTGCAAGCTGAGGTCCACCACCTAATCCATCTCTAAAAAGTTTTAACCTGATCCGGTAAGTGTAATTATTTCCTGACTGACTTACTAATGTATAAGACATTTCGCCGCCTGAAATATGATTAGCATAGGAAGATAATGCTACTAATAGAACCCCCATAAGGCTTAGAAACAGGCGCTTCATTTTGCTCAGGCTGACTTAGTTTTCATTTATTCCTCAAAAATTCTTCCAGTATCCGGTTGGCTTTTGTCGTTTCTTCCATCATTCCCATATGGCCGGATTTTTTCAGGAGGTGAAAATAAGATTTTTCAGGCAGATGGCACTGCTTCATAATATCATTTAGAGCAATGGCATTGTCGTGTTCGCCGGCAACAAAAAGCACGGGGTTTTTTGTGTCTTTTAGAATGGCAGTTCTATCCGGTCTTGCCATCATTGCTTTATAATACGAAATAAGTGCCTGAGCGGAAAACCCTTTTAAGCTATCAATAAAACTATTAATTGCATTTGAATTTTCTTCTTTGAAACCGGGGGAGAAAAGATTGGGTGTTGCTGTTTTCAAAAACTCGAAAGCACCATGTTGTTTGATAAATTCAATTCCTTTTTTGCGGGTTTCTTTTTTCTCCTCCGAATCCGCAAAAGCTGAGGAATGAAAAAGTCCAAAAGCACTTACATGGTTCCAATAACTTTCAACAAGTGCTAACGTGATATAACCACCCATGCTATGCCCAATTACAATACACTTGTCAATATTTTCTTCATGAATGATGGAGTGGAGTGCCTCTGCCATCTCTTCCATACTCATGTTATCAATGATTTCTGATCGGCCACTACCGGGAAGATCAGGCACGATAAGATGATAATTGCGTTCCAGGTATTCAACTTGTTTATCCCAAACATTGCCATCTTCACCAAAACCATGTACAAGCATTACAGGATCACCACTGCCAACGCTGCGGTAAAAAATCTTTTTGTTTTGATATAAAATTGTTTTTTCCACTAATATTTTCTTTTACTTAAGAAATAGCTCCTTATTAAAATAATTCCAACCACAGGAAGTAATGCTGTATTGAATTGTTGAGGGAGAAAGAACCATGCCAGTAATAAAGCAATAGTATAAAAAAAGATAAAGCGGAAATAACGATCTATCCAGTGTTTTTTATTAAACAATAAAAATGCTATGGGTAAATGGGTCGGCAAAGCCCATAATAAATTAAAATTGTTTTTGCACATTGCATGTTCTGTTCCAAACCACATGAATAGGATCAGTACACCGATCAAACCAACAAAGACAAAGAAAAAGAAATCAAATATTCTGAAAAACAAATTCCATGAGTAGCGATAATAAAAACTCAAAACCACGATCAATAAAAACAAAATTCCAAAAACTATTAAAGGAGTGATGCCTGATGTTGTTTTATATGAATCAAAATAGTTAAGCAGGATCTTTTTTTCCTGGACGACTGTTTGCCCCTCTAATTTGGAACTATCAAATGCCATTAACAGGTAATCAGGTAAAAACATCGCTTCCCGGTTCGTTACTTTTTTATCCATGGGATTTCCAAGGAGCATATCGATGCCAAGTTTGCTCCATTGCTGCCCGCCCCTGTCAAGATAAATATGTATTAAATTCCGGAATGTGGTTCCGGGTTTTGGCAAAATGTTTTTTGTTTCTAATTGTTTGCCCGTTGCTTTTTCCAGCATATCCCTGAGGCGGGTCGTGCAATTGTCATAATTAAAATCATAGCGGTAATATTTGTTTTCTTCTTTTGCATTTTCAAAAAGTGCTGCTATCAATTGTTGTTTTTCACTACAGGAAATATTTATTGCCTGTTCCACAATTCCTCTTTTGTAATAATCGTATTCTTCAAGGAAAGATGGTAGTGTATCAATAGACACAAAATAGAGTAGTTTGCCTTTTACAAACTTGTTATAAAATTGGGGATCATAAAAATCAAAAGTGCCATAGTTAAAAACAAGATCGGCTTTGTTTATACTGTCAAATACCCTGAAAGCGCTATGGCCAAATGTGGAATATAATTCCTGGCCCGGCGTGCAGGTCAGCAAGCTGATACGAATACCGCAGCTGTCATTTTGAGCTTGTGAAAATTGAAAAGTAAAAAGTAAAAATGCAAAAAGCAGTCGCTTCACCTAAAATTATTTTGGTAAATGTAAAAGTTTATTTCACGCAAAGACGCAAAGAAAAGCTAAGAACGCAAAGAGATATTTCTTTTTTGCCGAATAGAATTACTAAAGTACAAGAGTGCGACGCAAGAAAAGATTATAGTAGCAATGTAGATGACCACATAAACCTCATCCTCCATCTCCTTCTCCTTAAGGAGAAGGAGCGGTGCTTCAGTAAAATGCCAAGCTACATATCTTCCATTTCATCATGATAGTAATTCCAGGCAAATGGTGATGTATATATCTAAGTCACCCCTTTAGGGGGCAGGGGGTGTTTTACTTTCTACTATAATTCGGTGCCTCTCTTGTTACCTCTACATCATGCGGATGACTTTCTTTCATTCCTGCATTTGTGATCTTTATAAAAGTAGCATTCTTCAGATCATCAAGACTGCCGGCACCGCAATAGCCCATACCTGCGCGAAGACCTCCGGTATACTGGTAAACTATCTCTTTCAACGTACCCTTATATGCAACACGACCCTCAATACCTTCAGGAACAAATTTCTTTACATCATCCTCCACGTCCTGGAAATAACGATCGCTGCTGCCTGTGCTCATGGCACCAAGTGAACCCATTCCGCGATACTCTTTGAATTTCCTTCCTTCATAAATGATCGTCTCACCCGGACTTTCTTCGGTACCTGCAAATACACTTCCCATCATTACACAATCGGCACCTGCTGCAAGAGCTTTTACCATATCGCCGGTATAACGGATACCACCATCAGCGATCAATGGGATATTTTTTTGTTTGAGCTCACTGTATGCTTCCATCACTGCCGTAAGTTGCGGAACACCTGCACCTGCAACAATACGGGTAGTACAAATAGATCCTGGACCGATGCCAACTTTCACTGCATCTGCGCCGGCTTCAGCAACTGCTTTGGCACCAGCAGCTGTTCCCACATTGCCAGCTATCACATTCATTTTTTTGAAACTCTTTTTTACTTCTTTTAATGCAGTGATCACTCCTTTGCTGTGACCATGTGCACTGTCAAGACATATAACATCAACACCAACCTTTTGTAAAGCGTCTACACGATCAAGCATATCTCTTGTGATACCGACACCGGCGCCCACTAACAACCTTCCGAAAGAATCCTTAACTGCATTGGGATGACTCTTTAATTTCAAAATATCACTGTAGGTAAAAAGACCTTTTAATTTTCCTTGTTTGTCAACGATCGGGAGTTTTTCAACTTTTGTTTTCTTAAAAAGTTGCTCGGCTTTTTTAAGATCTGTTCCTTCCGGTGCTGTATAAAGATTTTCCTTTGTCATCACTTCACTCACTTTTCTTTTTGGATCATCTTCAAAGCGAAGATCGCGGTTGGTAAGAATGCCAACCAGCTTACCGGATTTATCAACGATAGGAATACCACCGATCTTGTTTTCCCGCATTAGCTTTAATGCATCACCGATCGTTGCATTCGCAGGTAAGGTAACCGGGTCAAGTATCAAACCACTTTCGCTTCTTTTTACTTTGCGTACTTGTGCTGCCTGTTCTTCAATCCCCATGTTTTTGTGAAGTATACCAAGACCGCCTTCCCTTGCCAATGCAATTGCCAGATTTGCTTCCGTTACGGTATCCATTGCGGCAGAAAGCATAGGAATATTTAATGTAATGTCTTTTGTGAGCCGGGTTTTGATGCTAACATCTCTTGGGAGTACCTGGCTATAACCGGGTAATAAAAGAACATCATCAAACGTGAGCCCTTCGCCGAAAAATTTTTGAGATTGATTGTCTGTGGAGGAAATATTTCTTGTTGCCATGTGCAAAGATAGGGGAGCCCAATAATTTTGCACAAAATGAAATTCTAACGAATTAACGTGACCGTTCCTTTCTTAAATACAGATTGTTTAGAATCCCGATGCGTATAACTTAGCATCCATACATAAACACCAGCGGACTGAAGACTACCTTTTACTTTACCATCCCATCTCTCTTTCCAGTTTTTTGATTGAAAGATCAATTGTCCCCACCGGTTATAAATCTTGAACTCATAATTTTCTGCTTTCAATGCATTATGAGGGCCGAACCGATCATTTAATCCATCATTATTAGGAGTGAAAGCAGTCGGCACGTCTATATTGCAATGGTCAAATACTGTAACTGTTTTAGCAACAACATCACTACAGCCGAGTGCAAGATTTGTTACGACAAGCTTTACGGTGTAATTCACTTCTCTGCCAATAGTGGGAAAAAGAAATGGAGGTGGATCTTCAAGAGAGCTGCTTCCGATCGAACCATAGCTCCATTGCCACGTATCTATGCTGCCGGTACTGGTATTTGTAACTGCAAGTTTATCCTCCGGGCAGGTAAAATCTTCCATTTCAAAGGATGCTTTCACTTCATTGTCTAATATAATTGTCTCGGCAATGGAATCTGTGCATATGCCATTACTTACTACCAATTGCACATTATTCGTACTCGAGGCAGATGCTATCAAAGATGCTGTTTGAGTGGTAACAGGCGGGAAGCTATTGAAATTCCATTTCCAGTAGTTTACATCATGAGCTCCGTCATGTGAAAAGAACAAAGTGTCTTTTACACAACCATATTGAATTTGATTTTGGAAAACAGCAGACACAGTGTCGACAGCAGTAAATGAAAGGGTTTGCAGCGGTGTCTCCTGGCCGCATTCATCGATCACAACATTTCCATCGGTTCCTGCTTTTAGCGAAAGAATATAAGTTCCTTTGTTGTAAACAGGGGTGGAGAATTTCACGATTACATAATCTGTTTTGCCATCAATACAATTTCCTGATGCACTAGCTACATTAACGGGAAAGGGTCCTGCCACTGAAAAATCGCTTCCGTCAGGGGATATCGAGCCACAACTTATTTTTTTTGGAAAAAATACTTTTATTGAATCAGGAGCACAACGCAGCCTGCCAATGCTATCTGCAAAGATCGGTTGCGGTTTGTTGTATGTAAATGAAACAAGCTCCCCCTGCGGAATAAGATTACCACAATTGTCACGCAGTGTATTACCATCGCTTCCGTTGTTTATAATCAGGCTATAGTTACCATTGCTAAGTGGTGCAGAAAGCGTTAAAGTTATTTCATCAAAATCAAAACCAAATCCACAAGAATCAGTTACGGCTGAGATCACGGTGGCCGCAGCAGGAGACAAGCTGAACTCAGTACCATTGCCGGTAATACTCGTACACGATACTTTCTTATTCAATTTTACTGTAAGTTTTGTTCCATCACAATCAGCTTTAGCATTGCCTAAATGAGGAATATTTGGATCTGTAATAACAGCCGTACCGCCACCAAAGGAAAGATCGTAGCCACTCTGACCATCTGTGAAATGACTTATCATTAAAATGTATTCGTGCCCAACGATCAGGTTAGGCATAGCTGCAAAGGTTGGAAGATTGTCTGCAGGATTTGAGCCACATTGTATGGAATTAACGCCAGTGGCTGATGCACCGGTTGGGCCATAAGTGCCAGCCCAGTTACCGGTTACAATTAATGCATTGTTGGTGAAAATCGCATCAGGGCTCTGGCCTGTGATATCCCACAACTGCCAATCATAATCCTCATTTGCCGCTAACGGTGTTATCAGAAATCCCAATGTACCGGATGCATAACATGTGAATTTATAGAAATAGGGGTTTTTATTCTGATAGTTAGTTCCTGGTTGGCCTGAGTTTGAACATCCTGGAACAAATATGTTGACTGTGGCGCAAATAGGAACTGAAGCCTGGTGAAAAACAGTAGTGCCGCAAACAGGAAAAGCAGTCGAAGGAGTTTGACCTAAATTAGTACAGGCTTGTCCGAAGCAAATAATGCCTTGTAGAACAAGTATTAGTAAAAGTGCAAAATATTTTGACAGCAGTTTTGAGGGCATAAACAAGGATAAGTGATTCGTTTACTGCACTTCAGACAATCACAATGGCTAAAACGTTGCCTCACTCATCAATCAGGATAAACGATATATTTTCCCGGGTAAAGATATTATTACGTTCTGTAATTCTAAGTTAAGAATCGCAACGGCTATTGAACTGCTACTTAACCCGCTTCGGATATTCAACTCATCGATATGAACTGTTTCCTTTTCATTCAACAGATCGATAATTGCTTTTTCATCTTTTGATAACTCGATAAATATTTCTCTTTGACTCCTTTTCTCTTTTAAACTCTTAGGTTTCTCTTCCCATCCCATTACTTCAATTAATTCTTCAGCATCTGTCAGTAACATGGCTTTGTTATTCCTGATCAAAAAATTACATCCTGCACTTTTAAGATCCGTTACTTTTCCGGGTAACGCAAAAACATCTTTGTTATAACCATTTGCCAGGTCAGCAGTGATCATACTACCACCTTTTTCACCTGTTTCAATTACAACGGTTGCATCACTCATGCCCGCAACAATTCTGTTACGCGTTGGAAAATTATGCTTATCGGGTTTTGTGTTGCTGCGGAATTCAGTAAGCAAACCGCCGCCATATTTCAACATATCTTTTGCAAGATTTGAATGTTCAGGTGGATATATCTGGTCAAGTCCATGACCTAAAACACCAACGGTTGCCAGCTCATTTTTTAAAGATGCTTTATGGGCTATGGCATCAATGCCGAATGCCATTCCGCTAACAACGAGAATGTTTTGTGATGAAAGTCCCTGGACCAGTTTTTCAGTTTGGTGTTTACCGTATTCGGTATGATTTCTTGTGCCGACAATGGCAATGACTTTAGATGCGTTCAAGTCCGCTTCACCTTTATAAAAAAGAAGGGTAGGAGAATCATAGCAGTTCAGTAAACGTTGCGGATA
>CBFGXP010000099.1:0-13883 GCA_965652775.1 uncultured bacterium | reverse complement strand
CCTTGCGGACGGCAGATTTTGAGTCTGCTGCGTCTACCAATTCCGCCACCCGGGCAAGTGGTAACAAGTCTGAGGTTTCATGGTTATTTACCTTAAACTTCGAACCTCAAAACCTCAAACAACTTTGGGGCTGCAATATTACGACATCCCATTTAATTGCTGTTCTATGCGACGAAGATATTTTTTCTTGTAATAGTATTCTTTTACCTGCAGCAGCTCTTTTTCGGTTGTAATACCTTCCTTGTAATGCTCAATAGTTTCTTTAACAGGTGCATATATTTCTGATTGTAAATTTTCAATTGCCGATTGCAAATTTAATTTTGTTTCCTCGCTATCACTGGCATCCATTAATTTTTCATTTATTTCTAACACTTCCATTAAAAAATCGGGTGGTAGTTGATATTTTTCTTCTTCTTCAAGCAAGCCTTTTAGCTCCAACACATATTTTATTGTCTCATCATGATTCTGAAAAGTTTTAAGGGCTTTGTTGAGATTGGCAGTGATTTCCAATGCGCGGTTCTGTTCCGAAGGAGTTGTATTGGCATAAAAATCCGGATGGAATTTTCTGCTTAGCTCAAAATATTTTTTGGGCAGCTCATTTTTTTCAACTTTCAATTGAACAGGAATACCAAATATTTCAAAGTAGTTCATAAATTGTTTAAAAGAATTGCAGCAACCTGATCGGGTTTTCACCTTGCCGGATAAACTGCAACAAGAACCCGATCAAGGCACAGTTGCCGGTTCAATAATAATTAAATTCGTGACCAGTTAAAAAAAAGCAAGGCATAAGATTGCAAATTTAGTTTCTTCGGCTTCAATTAAAGAAAAGAATGGAACAGGACGGTAAACTAACTGTAAAAAAAGTCAGTAAAGTGCAACGGGTCGTTCGTTACGGTGTGGCGGGCATCGCAACGGTCTTGCTCATTTTTGTTTGTATTGAGGCGTATAACTTTTACAGTCTTAATCCTTCAAAACTTTTCAATGAAAAATATAAGGCATATGAGCTGCCTGCGGCACCCGATACCTTGGAGAGCGGAATTATGAAAGCCTATCGTGAAAAAAAATATGATGTCGTAATAAATCTTAATGCAAATTCCGTGTTAACAGTAAAAGATATTTTTCTTACAGGCAATGCTTTTTTGGAAACGAGCGATCTTTCAAAAGCTATCAGTTCTTACCAGGTGGTGCTCGCAGATGTGAAGAATGATGCTCCGCTGAAAGATGCAGCAGAGTATTACCTGGCATTGGCCTATTTAAAAAACAATGACTACGACCAATCCATTGAACTAATGAATTCAATCCGCGATAACACATCGCACTCATATACAAGGAAATTTACCCGCAGGTATATCAACAGGGTTAAACGATTGAAGTGGAGATGAATTCAAATCTGACTATTGGCAAAAAACGAAAAGTCCGCCAATTGTGACGGACTTTTATATGTGGAAGTTTGTTATGGTTACTTAACAGGTGGTTGAAAACTTGATATGACTACCGGAAAATGTCTTGATGATGCATTGTTCTTTTTTAATTGTTCGTCAAGATTTTCCGCAATCGCACGGAGATTTCTGCCATCGCTTTCATCAAAATCATTCATAGCAAGTGCATCAGCTTCACGCATTGCAGCAATAGGGTCATCAAGGTATATGTATATTTTTGCAAGGTTATAATAACTGGCGTAGCGAAGCTTTTTTGCTTCTTTATCGGAAGCCGTATAGATAGTTTTTACTTTATCATAGTATGCAATTACTGGTTTCAATTTTTCCTTTACCTTATCAAGAGGTTCGTCAGGGTTCATAAGCACGATTGCATTTTTAAAGCTATTCCATGCTTTTTGATGTTCTCCGTATTCGGGATGTTTTTTATTGTTCAATACCCAGAAAATATCGTTTACCTTTTGAATTGCATATCCATAATTTGTATTCAGGTGGCTGTTTAAGTTGCTTATTGCTCCACTTACTAATTGTTTGGAGAGGTTGGATTTGATCTCAAGTATTTTATTATTAAAATTATTTGCTGCATCAACCGGGTTTGAATATTCAGGTGTTTTATATGTTCTTTTATTTTCCCTGTCAGATAAGATATGGCTGCTGGTCACTGTATTTCCTTTATAGTCATAAACAGTAGCTCTTGCGCTAAATGAATAAACCATTTCAGTTGCAAAAAAGGATTTGCGTATCTCAACATTGTTCTTGTCTTTGGTTACCTGTACTCTTTCTTTTGTCTCTGTTTTTTCAATTACGATATCATCGAGTATTGCAATGATCGTAATATGGCCTGTACCGGTAACTTTTTTAAGCCCCTCAATACTGATCAAATTTTCAAGATTCGTTACCGAATAGCCAAGGCCTAATGAGGGCGATGCTTCGATACGGACATTGTATGTTTTATACTCGATTGGTAAGGGCTCGTCAGGAAAATCGCGGTAGGAGGCGGTAAAATTAAATCGGTCAAGATCGACACGCTGGGCAATGGACGAAACAGAACACAGCGAAGCACAGAAGATAAGTATAAGATTTTTCATGAGATTTGGATTTTTGGCTTACAAATTGTTGTAACAATGAAATAACGTTTATGGGGCGCAAAAATTGCTTAATTATTGAAGCTTTTTAGGTTTGAGTGGAGGTTTAGAAAAATTGACTCGGATTGTTTATAAGAAGCCTTTACAATCGATTAAGAAATAACGGGCATTTGTGATCTTATTCCCTCTGATTAGCAGGTACGATCCGTACCCGCATTAAGCCTTATCCTTCTTTTTTTGGCTCAAATTGAAAAGCCGTGAATCAAGAAATTTATGAGTTAGGGTTTTGACAAACACTTTACATTCTCCGAAGCTTGCCATCCTTTCAATTAGTCAGTAAAAATCTTTCGGGAAACCCGATGGTGAGAATTGAAGTATACTAAGGCCTGATTTAAATTTTCCCCGGCGTAAGACAACCCGCCAAAGCAGCTCAAACTATTCAAAAAATAATTCCACACAGTTGTTGAATATTTAAGGGCATTGAAGTTTATCGCTGCCTTTTTTTATTCTTATTACCCAGACGTATAAACTCCAGTAATTTATTCTTCGTGTTCTTACCAGCACTAAATGAATTGCCAAATCGTTTTATAGAAATAAAACAAAGGCATATGAATGCAGCTTCAGAAGTAGAAAGAATGATTAGCGATTATATTGAGCAAAAACAGCGATCTGATTATTATCATAAGAAGAAAAATAATGCAGAAAAGGAATATAATAAGTTGCTTGTAAGTTTTGGAGGTGAGACAAAAAATTTCTCGCTGGACGAAGCAAATAAAATTTACAAAGCATTCAGGGAGATGCAGATCAATGAAGAACAGCTGAAAATTGCGATGGAGAAATTCAATGATGCGGATGAGAAACTAAAAGAACTTGGTCATATCCTTTTTCATGCAACAATAACTGCCGATATTTTAATACCTCCGGTAAACGGAGAGGATGTGATCTCAAAACAAGTAACGGTTAGTTTTCCTAATGGACAAGCATTGGTTATTTAATAAAAAACCGTCTCACCTAAGGCGAGACGGTTATCAAAATAGAAATTATGATTTATTGAACCACTAACTTACTTGTAACCGATAGGTTATTACCAACACCAGTTACCTTTAAAAGATAACTTCCTCTACTGATAGCTCGTGGTATTCTTACTTCCTCAATTTGCATACTGCCGTTAATGTTAACTTCACTTGACTGAATTAATTTACCGGTAATATCTATCAGGTTTACATGGTATTTACCGGCGGGTTGACCAGCAAACGAGACTTTTACAACCGAATTAGGCGTAACCGGGTTAGGGAAAAAACTAATACCATTATTAACAAGTGCATTTTGCATGGGCGATTTCTTTGTCACTTCTTCGGTAGCCGGCTGCATTTGTTCTTCTATCACCTCATCTTTCCTGTCTTTCTTCTTTTTCTTTTCAAATGCCAGTACGCCATTCGCAAGATCTGATGCATTAAAAACGGAAGCGTTGGTAGATACCTTTTCTGCCTGCATCGTTGTAAGATCAAACCTGTAATAGCCAGTAGAAGATTCTGAGCTTGCAACGATCACTTTGCTTCCTTCTTCCACCATCGCACCATTTGTTGTAAAACCCTCAGGTAATCCTTTAATAGCTCCCATATGAGTTGCTACCTTAGTACTAATAACAACTTTAAAAACATTTCTATTAGCCATGAGTACATATAAATTACCAGCCGCGTCAGCAACCATATCTCCACCATACCCTTTACGGCTATGCACAGAATAAGTTCCATTGCTTGCATCATCAATTAAAGCGCCAAGATCAGTAATAACAGGATTTTTACCCGTAGTGAACCGGATCAGGTGATTGGCATCATTGGTTAACGCATATCCATTTCCATCTGATGCTATCACCATACGGCATATTTGATTTGCGCCATCGCCAGGACCGCTAACAGCCCCGAATGGCTCATTCTCGAAATAGTAAAATTTATTTGTTTTTAGATCCAGGTAGCGAAGTTGATTTATACCCATTGGAGTATAATATAATCTTTCATGCTTTTTATCATAAGCCATAGCCGCGGAGTTTGTAGCAAATGGTTTATCGTATTGAGGTGTTGATTTGTTTACAACTACAGTTCTTACCCTTACAGCATTTCCCTGTGCTGCAGCAAGCTCGTGATCAAGATTCACAACTTTCTTGACAGGAGCGGCTTTTGTTTCGGGTACATCTTTTTTTGCCACCGGGTTGCCGGTTCTCGCATTGAACGCTTCCGTTTCCAGTTTACTTTGATAAATAGATTTTATTTCCTCTCCGGTAGTAATATTTATTTGACGGACTTCTTTCCAGCTTCTTCCGCCTTTCTCAATCGCAGTGATAGCATAACCGGTTAATGGTTGTTCAGCTTTCTTTCTTTTTTGAGCAGATGCAACAGTAATGAAGGAGATCATTACAAGCAGTAGTAGAGCTTTTTTCATAATCGTTAGGTTTTGTAAAAGTAATCTACGATATTTTTCGTTGAACCCAAAAAAATCTTGATGAGCAGCTTATTTTTTATTTGAATGGAGGCGAACCTCAGAGTCTTGATCCCGTATTTATGAAATAAAAAACCGGGTATCGAACCCGGTCTGAAAATATAGATCGTTTATAATTTATTTTGGTTTATCTGATGGTGTTGGCGATGTAGCAGGCATTTGTTGTGCACCACCCATCATCTTCATAATCTCTCTTGCATCCATAAATGCCCAATGTTCTACAGCTTTACCATCCTTAAAACGAACTACTTCGACGCCACTCATTTCATAGGGACCTGCGGGCATATCCGGCAGCGAACCATCTGAAGTTCCCGTCCAGCGCATCCATCCCATCACATATTCATCATCGGCAAACTCTTTTATTATTTCTGATTTCATTGTCCCAGCTTTCTTCATCATTGTGATCATGGATTTTAAACTATCCCTATTCCAATCTCCTTTTGGAGTATGGTCAACAAAATCGCTGGCAACGACGCTATCGATCCCACTAATGTCGCCGGTTTGGAAAGCATTGTCAACTGTGTGAAAAGCCTCCAGGTTTTTCTTTGCCGCATCACTCATGCCCCCGGTATCAGCAGCACCTTTTTCTGTACAGGCAGATAAAAAAACAATGGCAGCAGTTGAAAGAAGAAAAAGTAATTTTTTCATGTTGATTTATTTTTAGTTTAAAGTAGACGTTTTAAATGTATGGACACCACCTTTTTTCAATAGGTAGGAAAAGTTGACGGAATATCCAGAAGGGGACATCAAGTTAGGAAACTTTATAAAATTCCACCAAATCAATTTTTCAGTTTCTTACTTTCACAGGATGCAAGCACTTACATTTGGTGGAGTTGAAACAATCGTTCATCAATCAGTTGCTGACCCGAAACTTCTTCAACCTGCGGACGCTATTGTTGAAATTACATTATCTGGTATCTGCGGTTCTGACCTTCATGTTTATCATGGAAGGGAAACAGGAATGGACTACGGCACTGTAATGGGGCATGAGTTTGTTGGAACAGTTGCAGAAGCCGGGCATGCAGTAAAAAAATTCAGAAAAGGTTCAAGAGTGCTTAGTCCATTCACCACTTCATGCGGCGAATGTTTTTATTGCCGGTTAGGGCTTACCTGCCGTTGTGAAAAAGGAAATCTTTTTGGTTGGGTCAATTCAGGAAACGGATTACACGGCGCACAGGCGCAGTATGTTCGTGTACCAATGGCGGATTCGACTCTTATCCCATTGAGCAATGATCTTAGTGAAGAAAAGGGCTTGCTGCTGGGAGATATTTTTTCGACAGGTTATTTCTGCGCTGAAAGCGCCGGAGTAAATGAAAAAGGAATTTATGCAGTTATCGGCTGCGGTCCTGTTGGATTGATGACGATTGTTGCGGCAAAACACCTTTGCGCACAAATTGTATTTGCAATTGATCTATCAGATGACAGATTGAACATGGCAAAAGAATTTGGCGCCATCCCATTAAATGCGTTAAAGGATGATATAAAAGCGTCAATTCTAAATGCCACCAATGGTCGCGGGGCAGATGCTGTGATGGAAGTAGTAGGTAGTTCGGCCGCATTACGTTTGGCAATAGACATTTTAAGACCGGGAGGTACAATTTCATCCGTTGGAGTACATACTGCACAAAACTTTTCGTTTTCTCCTGGTGAGGCATATGATAAAAATCTTATTTATAAGATCGGACGCTGCCCGGCACATTATTATGCCGAAAAGCTTTTAAAGGACGAGGTGATACAGCGATACCCGGTTGAAAGGATCATTACCCATCGTTTTGGCTTGGATAAAGGAGCAACTGCCTATGAAATTTTTGATAAAAAGCTTGACAAATGTATCAAGGCTGTATTAGTTCCTTAAAAAAATATTTATTTCTTCACCGCTTATCAATCAGGCCTTATTTTTTTTCCAAATGCATTAATTTCACGGTTTAAATTTGAACAGTAGCCCGTGTTAATGATGCGACGTCACTCTCTGCTTATTTTATTATTAATTATTTCTTTTGCTGGTTTTACGCAACAAAAAATAACCGGCCTGGTTGAAGATGTTGACACCGGCACTCCCGTGTCATTTGCATCAGTGACTTCCGATAAGGGTCAGGGAATTATGTCTGATTCGTTAGGCAAGTTTGCGTTTGTGATCCGTAAACAATCACGTCTGAATGATTCAATCCTCGTGAGCGCCATAGGTTATTCATCAAAAAAAATAGCTGTACGCGATCTATTAAAAGAGAGTAAAATCAGGCTTACACAAAAAGATGGAGTATTGGAGAGGGTTAAAGTGTTTGCTTCACTAAAAGGTGATTACCGACGATTTGGTTACTATAGGGAGTGGAAGGTAAAAAACGAAGGTGGTGAGATTGGATATATTTTTGATTTGCCTCAAAAAAAAGTTCAAATAGGACAGGTGCAGGTAAAGATCAATCACAACTATGATACCTGCTGGTTAAAATTACATTTAAGGGATGTTGCGATATCTGGCTTAAGTCTACCCGAAAATGAGGTGTTAAACAAAGAAATAATTCTACCCACGACAATCAAATATGGATTGGTAGAATTCGATCTGAGTTGGGAACAAGTTAACATTCCTACTAACAGGCTTTATGTGGGTTTTGAACTCTTGCGTTGCGGTTGTTCAAAATCGGCAGCCCCATCATTCTTTTTTTTAGGAAATGAAGAGGGTCTTAATTTTTACAAAGAATCAGAGCAGGACTTGTGGAAGCAAGGGGGAGCTTATACTATTTACGTGCGGATGATGACCAAATAAATTGCTTCTTTATCCTCTTACCTGTTTCAATTTATTGAGAGATCAAAATCACTTAACTTTCAACTCTTAAAATACATCACATGAGAAAATCATTTTTAGTTATTCTTTCTTTTATTGTCAGCCTCCAACTAATTAATGCGCAGGGTGAGAAGGTGGATATGGATATGATGGGCAAGATCCGCAAAGAAGGTCTCGAAAATTCCAAAGTAATGGAGACAGCAATGTACCTGACAGATGTAAGCGGCCCAAGGCTTACGGCTTCTCCGGGTTATATGCGTGCTGCCACGTGGGCAAAAAATAAACTGACTGAATGGGGTTTGTCAAACGCAAACCTTGAACCATGGGGTGAATTTGGAAAAGGCTGGGAACAAACAAAATGTTACGTAGCGATGACGGCTCCCTATTATGTTCCATTAATTGCAATGCCACGTGCATGGACAGGCAGCACACCAGGAGACGGGTCAATGAAGGGTACAGTGATCTTGATAAAAGCGAAGGATAGTATTGAGTTATCGAAGTATGCGGGAACATTGAAAGATAAAATCGTAATGACATGGTCTGACGCAAAACTTTCTCCTTCGTTTGAAGCTGACGGCAATCGCTTTGCGGATACTACTTTGGATAAAATGGCAAAAGCAGAACCTCGTCCTCCACAACAAGGCGGACAACGCAATCAGCAGGGAAACAATCCAAATTCTTTTATGATGCAAAGAAGAGCGAACGAGATGATAAGCAAAGAAAAGCCGGCTCTTATACTTACAATGACTGCAAGAGGTAATGATGGAACTATTTTCGTAAGCAGCGGAGGCCCGTATAATAAGGATGCAGAAACCGCGCCGGCAAGCGTTGTGCTTTCTTCAGATGATTATTTGAGAATTCAACGATTGATTGAATCTGGTGTGCCGGTAACACTTGAAGCAGAAGTAAAAACCAAATTTTATAATGATGATCTGAAAGGTTACAATGTTATTGCAGAAATTCCGGGTACAGATCCAGCTTTAGAAGAAGAGGTTGTAATGCTGGGCGGGCACCTTGATAGCTGGCATGCAGCTACCGGAGCTACCGATAATGCAGCAGGTTGCGCAGTAATGATGGAAGCAGTTAGAATTTTGAAGGTATCAGGATTCAAACCACGTCGTACTATTCGAATCGCGTTATGGAGTGGTGAAGAACAGGGTTTGCATGGCAGTCGCAATTATGTAAAAAATCATTTTGCCGATCCTTCTAAAATGGTTCCTACTCCTGCACATGGAAAAATCTCTGCTTATTATAATTTAGACAACGGTACAGGAAAGATCCGCGGAATTTATTTGCAGGGAAATAAAGAAGCTGGTCCTATTTTTTCCAAATGGCTTGAACCATTTAAAGATCTGGGGGCAGGCACAGTTACAATAAATAATACTGGCGGTACCGATCACCAGGCATTTGATGGAGTGGGTATTCCGGGATTTCAATTTATACAAGATCAGATTGAATACAATACAAGGACTCACCATACAAACATGGATACATATGATCACCTGGTGGCTGATGATCTGAAACAGGCAGCCACAATTGTTGCGGCATTTGTTTATAATACCGCGCAAAGAGATCAAAAGATCCCAAGGAAGGCAATGCCTCAGGCACAGACACAGAACAGGGCATTCTGACCTTATTCAATGATCTTCTACAATAATCAGTAATTACTAATTAATAATTACTGATTATTTTTTTGTGGATTCTCGTAAATGAAACGAACCTGTGCATTTTTCTTTTCTGTAGAAGTAAGATAAAGCTGGTATCGCTTAATACCGACCGTTATGATAAGTAGTGCGGTGTTTGGAGGAATGTCACCAAGATTTTCTGCCACCATAGTTACTTCCTGCTCTCTATTATTCAGATCAACTTTTATTTCGAGTGTTATGGGTTTTGCGGTAAGTTTTTGATTTGATGCCAATGGTTGATTGTTCAGTAGCACCGTGATGATGTCGCCGTCTATTTGCGCATTGTCATAAAAATCCAGGCGAATGGTACCCGTATCAACTTTTATTTCTTTTATATGTTCGAAATCAGATTCAGCAACTCTTGACAACGTAATTTTTCCAGGTGGACAACTTGCATAATTATTCATAGTAACACCACCCCAATCACCGGTAAGTACTTCCTTATTGTCTTGTTTCTCGTAAGCAAGATTATATTGTTTAATGCATGGGATACAATCGGGCGGTACATGAAACGTCAATACTTTAAGTTCGCTTATGTTCAGCGTTTTATTGACCGGGTTATAAGTGCCTCCAAAATCTTCTTTTACATAATTTGTTACATCAGAGTAATGATAAGATGCGCCGTTGAGCTTTGCTCCATCCGATTTTATATTCAACTCGATATTGTATACACGGAAGCACCCACCGGGTCCTTGTGTTAACGTGCCCCGCCATACACCATTCAGATTTTGCGACGTGGAAGCAAGTGAAATCAAAAAACCAATAAGCAGAAAAGAAGCGGCTTTCATTGCCGGTAAACTTAAATGAAATTCTTAATTCGGTTAATATGATTTACGGGAGCGGTATCGGTATTGAGCTTTTCACATATCTGAACCTGACCATCGCATTCTTTTGTTCGGTGGAAGTGATCCTGACTTCAAAACGTTGCTCGCCTGCCGTCACGATCATCAATGAGGTGTTGGGAGGAATTTCGCCAAGGTTTTCGGCCACCATTATCAATTCATGTTCAGGATTCGATTCATCCATTTTCAAATTAATCGTTAGGGCCGCCGCCGATAGCCTTTTTTTCGAAAGCACTAATTGTTTATCAAGATATACGGATATGGTGTCGTTATCAATTTGGCCGTTATCAAACAATTTTACCGTAACAGTTTCCGAATTTATTACCAGGGTCTTTACAAGGTCATTTTCTCTGGTGCTGAGCAGATCCCTGGTCTTTGTATTGGGTTTGATCGTAAGATTTTTGCTGTCAGTCTGTGCCTGGCTTATCTCAGCCTTTTTCGCGGTGTCAATTTTTGGTTTTACCAAAACCGTATTATTATTTGAATTCGTTTGAGTATTTTTTTTCGGCGTTGTTACTGGTGGTTTGGGCGTTGTCTTTGCGATTGTATTATTCGTAGACGGATTATTTTTTACAAGTGGCGGATTGTTTACCAAAGGGGTATTCTTTTTTCTTAAAAAAGGTTCAACATAAAAGTCGGAAGTAGGAACTTTTCTTAATATCATTTTACCACCGCCGCAATCATCACCCCGAAATACTTGCCGAAGGGAATCAGTTTTTTCAATTATGCTGGTAAATGTTCCCTCGAGAAATTCTTCTTTGCCGGACACTGTATATGTTAGCAAGCATTTTTGAATGCATGCAGAACTGGTTAAAGCCATTTTCACTTCCACCGTTTTGATTTCCTGTATCAAAGCATTGCCGGATGCGTTTGAAAAATTGCCGGTCATGGTGCATTTTCCGTAAAATCGTTTATCCTGGTAAGAGTAGGTGACTCCTGAAAGAGTATTCTTTGATTGTTCTACCTGTACTTCAAATCGGTATTGTTCACCATCATCAGTGATGAAATACCCCCGCCAAATGCCGGTAATGTTCTGGGCAAATGACAAAAAAGAAAAGGCCGGTAAAAAGGTGAAAACGGTGAGTACAATTCTTTTCATATTCCTTACGATCACGTTGTAAAGCTAACAAATAAGTTTATTCCCCTGAAGCTACTACACAAACGGATTGTTAATATTATTTAATTGATGGTGAAACCCGCGAAAGAATCGCTTAAGAGAGTTAACTAACGTCGCCTAAATGGGGATAATGATAATTGATCAGCCGTTTTTTTAGAAGCTCCTTGTCGACATACAAATAAAAAATAACAATGCTCCAGATTGCTGGAACATTTTACATATTCGACGTATAATTAAGGGATATGATAAATAAAAAAACTATCGAAGGACTTCGCTAAATTTGCCACCTTGTAAAAATGAATTCTTAATGATCAATATTACATTTCCGGATGGAGCAGTGCGACAGTACGAAAAAGGGGTAACTGCAATGGACATTGCAAAATCAATATCCGAGGGATTGGCAAGAAAAATCATTGCTGCTGGCGTTAATGGACAAGTATGGGATGCATCAAGGCCAATAGATGAAGATGCGGCTATAAAACTCTATACCTGGAATGACACCGAAGGTAAAAATACTTTTTGGCATTCGTCAGCTCACCTGATGGCTGAAGCAGTTGAAGGAATATTTCCAGGCGTAAAATTTTGGGTTGGCCCGCCGGTGGAAAATGGTTTTTATTATGACATGGATCTTGGCGATAAGAAAATAAGTGAAGAGGACCTCGGCACAATAGAAAAAAAGATGAATGAGCTGGCAAAAAAAAATAACCAGTATGTAAGAAAGGAAATCCCGAAAGCGGAAGCGCTGAAGTATTTTACTGATAAGGGAGATGAATATAAATTAGATCTGCTTCAAAATCTGAATGACGGTGAGATAACTTTTTATACCCAGGGAAATTTTACGGATTTGTGCCGCGGGCCGCACATTCCAAATACGGGATTGATCAAAGCAATAAAACTTACCAATATTGCCGGTGCTTATTGGAAAGGGGATGAAAAGAACAAGCAACTTACAAGATTGTATGGCGTTACATTTCCATCTCAAAAGGAATTGGATGAATACCTGGCATTGCTTGAAGAAGCAAAAAAAAGAGACCATAGAAAATTGGGAAAGGAATTAGGAATTTATACAATGGATGATGATGTGGGTCCAGGTTTAATTATGTGGATGCCAAACGGCACAGTAATAATTGAAGAATTGGAAAAGCTTGCAAAGGAAACTGAGCACGAGGCAGGTTATAAAAGAGTGGTAACTCCGCATATAGCAAAGGAAAGTATGTACATAACCAGCGGTCACCTGCCATATTATGCTGATAGTATGTATCCACCAATGGAAATGGAAGGAGAGAAGTATTACCTGAAATCAATGAACTGTCCGCATCATCACAAGATCTATGCTGCTGAACCAAAAAGCTATCGTGACTTACCTTATCGCGTTGCTGAATACGGAACTGTTTATAGATATGAACAAAGCGGCGAATTGTTTGGATTGATGAGGGTTCGTTGCCTCCACATGAACGATGCGCATATCTATTGTACAAAAGAACAGTTTGAAGAAGAGTTCAGAGCGGTAAATGAGATGTACCTGAAATATTTTAAAATTTTTGGTATTGATAAATACGTAATGCGGTTATCTCTCCACAGTGCCGATAAGCTTGGAAAGAAGTACGTGAACGAACCACAGCTATGGATCGAAACTGAGCAAATGGTAAGACAGGTGCTTATTAATTCCAGGATTCCTTTTGTCGAAGTACAGGATGAGGCGGCATTTTACGGACCTAAAATTGACGTGCAGATATGGAGTGTGATCGGTCGGGAATTTACACTAGCTACAAACCAGGTGGATTTCTCACAGGGTCGCAGCTTTAAGTTACAGTATACAACGCCTGATAACCAGACGGAGACCCCATTGATCATACACAGGGCGCCACTGGGAACGCATGAAAGATTTATCGGATTCCTTTTAGAGCACTATGCAGGTAAATTACCCGTGTGGCTGGCGCCGGTACAGGTAAAAGTGCTACCTATTAGCGATAAGTTCCTAGAATATGCAAAGAGTGTGACGGATAAACTGAAAAAGTCAGATATTCGTGCAGAGGTTGATGACCGCCAGGAAAAGATAGGTAAGAAGATCCGTGATACTGAATTGATGAGAGTACCTTACATGCTGGTGGTAGGTGAAAAAGAAATGAATGAAAATAAAGTAGCAGTTAGGAGACAAGGCAAAGGCGACCTGGGTGTGAAAGCAGTTGATGAGTTTTTGAATGATATTAAAATTGAGTACCAGGAAAGAAAAGCTGAGTAATGAACGGAACGTAGAAGAGTGCGACGCAACAAAAGCTAAATAGTGTTGTTGTCGCTGATAACATAAACACAATTATTAACTAAACAATTTAAATGGCAGTACAACAAGGAGGATTCAAACCTGGTGGGGGATTCAATAAACCCGGTGGCGGTGGTGGATTTAATAAACCAGGTGGTTTCAACAAAGGTGGCTTCAGAGGAA
>CBFGXP010000098.1:0-13941 GCA_965652775.1 uncultured bacterium | reverse complement strand
CACGCATAATCAATAAAATGGTTCTTCAATATTAAGAAGTAATTTCTTAAAGATGTCTTGTAATTCTTCTTTTTATTTTAAGGGGGATTAGCATATTTGTCCCGTTGTTTTTTGGTATTTTGCAATTACAGTATGCCGTCAATTCAAATAAATACTCCCTTTAACCTTGCCCTTGATTTTGAGGTAGCTGCCCTGCACAAAAGGATACTTGCTTATTTCATCGATTTGCTCATACTTGTTATTTATTCCTGGGGAATGAAAGCTTTTTTAGCTGACGTAATCGGTGTTGAGAATAATAAATATGGCATTGATATTTTAATGGTGTCAATACCAATGCTGCTTTATTCGTTGGTTTGCGAAATATCGTTACACGGGCAGTCGCTTGGAAAAAAAATTACCGGTATCCGGGTAATGAGCCTGGAAGGGGGTGAACCGACCGTAAGCCAATACCTGCTACGTTGGGCAACCCGTTTTTTTGAATGGCCGCTTGTTTTTAGTACCGTATTACCCGGTTTTGGTGTTCTTATTCAATTATTTTTTGTTGGATTTTTCGGAGTGTTTGTGGTAATAATCATAGCTATTTCGAAAGCAAATCAGCGGTTAGGTGACCTTGGCGCCGGTACGGTGGTGGTAGATGCTAAAAGCAAAACATACCTGCATGAAACGATCTTCCTTGAGGTTTCGTCAAAAGATTACAGTGTACAATTTCCTGAGGTCATGAAACTAACCGACCGTGATATCAATACCATCAAAAGTATTTTGGATGTGGCTTCCCGAAAGGGAGATTTTAAGCTTGCCACTTCTGCAGCAGAAAAAATTAAATCACATTTACAGATACAAAGCTCCTTATCACCATTTGATTTCCTGGAAAAAGTATTGATGGATTACAATTATATCTCGACAAAATAAAGCTACGACAAAACGAGCATCTACATCCCGGCTGATGCAGCCGTAATAATTCCGAATAAGAATGCCAACGCATAAAACGAAATCAAAACTATGGTAAGTATCCCGACGTACCTGAACATGATCTTTAAATTCTGAAATGAACTGTTCAACGTGAGTTGTTCATTGGTGTTTAAAGCATTTTTCATGTGATTTGCAAACCGCAATAGAAACAAACACGGAAAAAAATAAAGTATAGCAATTCCTATATAAAGAACGGCCATAACAACTCCCAAACTACCTCCAAAAGAAGAGCGACTTTCATATTCATTTCCATATGGACTTGCAGAGAAAGTTGACATAAAAGTTCCGAAGAAAATGCCAATGATAACAACCAGGCCACACATAATAAAACCAAATATTGCAAGAAATTTCGCCCACCTGGCGGCTTCAGAAAGGTGAGCTCTTGATGCCGTGTCAATTCCAAAACCAAATAAAGATGTTTCCTGGCTTTGAGGTTGGTCTGTATTTTCCATAACAATTGAGGTTTTATAGCGCTAAATATAAACAGAAAAATGAAATATCAATAAGCCAGCGCAAACAAAACTCTCTCTTTACTCGGCTTTCCACTTAAGATACATTTACCCTCCTCCTGCGGATTATTCATTGGTATGCAGCGTATCGTCGCTTTTGTTTTTTCTTTTATTTCCACTTCTGTTTCCGCGGTCCCATCCCAGTGTGCGGAAACAAAACCGCCTTTGTCATTTAACGTTTTTACAAATTCATCCCAGGTATTAACGGGAGTAATATGTTCTTCCCTGTATCTTAAAGCCTTATTGAAAAGGTTCTGTTGAATCTCCTCCAGTAATTTTTCAATGTAAGCCGTTAACCCTGTAATGCTGACAGGTTGTTTTTCTTTTGTATCTCTGCGGGCCAATTCCACAACATTATTTTCCATGTCGCGAAGCCCCATCGCAAGTCTTACCGGCACTCCTTTCAATTCGTATTCCGCAAATTTCCACCCCGGCCTGTTATTATCATTACTATCATACTTTACCCGAATACCTGCGGCTCTGAGTTCCTTTATTATTTCATTCGCTTTTGCATCGATAACAGGTTTTGAATCCTCGCCTTTATAAATCGGTACAATCACAACCTGGATGGGCGCAATTCTTGGTGGCAACACAAGGCCCTGGTCATCGCTATGTGCCATTACTACTGCACCAATTAATCGTGTACTAACTCCCCAGCTTGTAGCCCATACGAACTCCTGTTTATTTTCTTTGTTCAAGAATTTCACATCAAAAGCTTTGGCAAAGTTTTGTCCCAAAAAATGTGATGTACCTGACTGTAATGCTTTGCCATCCTGCATCAAGGCCTCGATACAATACGTATCGATAGCACCAGCAAATCTTTCGCTTAAAGACTTCACACCTCTTATCACAGGTACCGCCATGAACTCTTCTGCAAACGTTGCATACACTTCAAGCATTCTTTTAGCTTCTTCAATTGCTTCTTCAGCGGTTGCATGTGCAGTATGGCCTTCCTGCCAGAGAAATTCTGCGGTACGTAAAAACAATCTTGTTCGCATTTCCCAGCGCACCACATTTGCCCATTGGTTGATCAGCAGTGGAAGATCACGGTAAGATTGGATCCAGTCTTTATAAGTGTTCCAGATGATTGCTTCGCTGGTCGGGCGAATAATAAGTTCTTCTTCCAATTTAGAATCGGGATCGACCATTAACGTTCCTTTTTTATCAGGATTTGCTTTTAACCGGTAATGCGTAACAACCGCACATTCTTTTGCAAAACCTTCGGCATGGCCTTCTTCTTTTTCTAAAAAACTTTTTGGAACGAACAACGGGAAATAAGCGTTCTCATGCCCCGTTTCCTTAAACATTTGGTCTAAAGCATCCTGCATGTTTTCCCATAGGGCAAACCCGTAGGGTTTTATCACCATACATCCCCTGACTGCAGAATAATCAGCAAGCCCACCTTTTAAAACAAGGTCATTATACCATTGCGAATAGTCTTCGGCTCTTGTTGTAATCCCTTTACTCATAAATAAGATCCGCCCAGGCGGAGATTTTAAATTATTGAAAAAGATAACCGGAGTTACGAAAGATGACTGGAGCGTCGCAACAAAAGATCAATCAGAGAACTGTTGCTGACCATAAAATTCTTTAACATCTTCAAAATAACGAACGGTTGAATCTTACGTTTTAATTAACAACGGATTTCACAATTTTACATTGAGCGGCAAAATATTTGATGCTCAAATATATGTGTCGGAAATCCGGCGCAAATGTAGTAACTTCAATTTTATAAACCACTTAAACTCCCTGCCATGAAACGTCAAATTTTACTTTTGGCAATTACCGCAGCAGCATTGAGCAGTTGTACTACCGCATATAGAACGGGTCAGACACCTGATGATGTTTATTATTCTCCTACCCGCCCCCAGGATGAATATGTACGGGTAGAAGAAAAAGAAGAGCCGAGGTACGATGAAACTTATTATGATGATCGTTACCTGCGTATGAAAGTTCACAATCGCACTCAATGGTATGCTCTCGATGACTGGTATTCTTATGATCGCTATAGCTACCAGGCTAACCTTCATTATGGATCTTATTATAATCCTTATACTTCGTGGAATTATTATAACAATCCTTATTGCCATAATAATAATGTTATCATATATAACCCCAAACAGACAAGTACAGTTGCTAATGTTCAGAAACCAAGGAATTTTAATTTAACGGCCTATACAAATTCAAATTATAATAATGCTAACAATAATGTTCGCATGAATACTTATAAACAAACTAATGTTGGCCGACCGGTTTATAATAATACAAATTCCAATAATAGTTTTAGCAACACATTAAAACAGATCTTTAGCGGTAGCAATAGTAACATCAGTACCAATAGTTCATCTAGTGCTCCTACGAGGTCTTACACTCCGTCAGCGACACCCAGTTCATCAGGCAGCAGTTCGGGTTCTTCCGGAAGCAGCAGCGGAGCAAGTCGTCCAAGCAGGGGTAATTAAATCATAAACATGAAGGAGGCTAAACAATTGAAGCATTTTTTTAATGTTTCCTCCTTCATATTATCTAAACTCTTATACACATATATATGAAAAGAAAAATATACGTTGTCATTTTTCTTCTTTCCTCATACATGTCCTTTTCCCAAACACCTGAAGATGCTTTACGTTTATCATGGTTCCAACAAAGAGGAACAGCAAGAAACCAGGCAATAGGTGGAGCAATGGTTTCACTTGGTGGTGACGCAAGTGCCAGTCATGTTAACCCGGCGGGGCTTGCATTTTTTAAAACATCGGATCTTATTCTTACACCCGGCGTTCAGTTTGGAAAAGGCAAAAGTCTTTTCAGGGAAACGAATAATACCGCAACAAGTCAGAGTGATTTCGTTCTTGGAACTTCTGGTTTCGTTTTCGGTGGTTTTGGGCGCAGATCACAAAACTCGTTTGCTTTAACCGTTACGCAACAAGCTAACTTTAATTACAACACCTATTATAAAGGACTAAACGATTACAGCAGTTTTGCGGAACCCCTGGCGGATGAATTTGCCGCTTCTAATCTTATAATTGACGATGCCTTATTATACAATTCTGGTATTTCAATACCGACGAAAATGGCCTTGTATACTTATGTTGTCGATACTGCAACAGTAAATGGCAGTTTACAGGTAATTGCACGTTCTGAAAATCCTTCGGTTCGTGAGCAGGAAAAGCGGGTAGAATCGAGTGGCGGTATTACAGAAATAAATCTTGGCTGGGGTACTGAGATCAGTAAAAAATTCATGGCTGGCATTAATTTAGGGATTAATATCATTAACCAGGAGAGAAGAACATATTTCCATGAGTCGGATGCAACTGAAAACACTAATAACGATTTTGCTTTTTTGACCTATGACGAACAATTCCAGGTAAAAGGTTACGGATTGAACCTCCGCGGAGGATTGATTTATCGTCCCAAAGAATACATTCGCTTAGGGTTAGCTATTCATTCGCCTACCTGGATGTCCTTAGAAGAAACAACAAATTCGGGCTTTGCGGCTGATCTTGAAAATCATTTTGGCCCCGGCAATGGATATGACAGTGTCGGCACAGCAACGATAACAGGCGGAAGCGCGGAAGTCGAAAGTAAATACATGCTGAATTCCCCTACGAAGATCATGATAAGCGGCTCTTACGTATTCAGGGAAGTTGAAGACATAACAAGACAAAAGGGTTTTATTACCGCCGATATTGAATACACTAATTACAAATGGTTGAATTATGGTCCTTATGACGGCGATGTGAACGATGTTACTAAAGCACCTTTTGAACCCTATAACGAAGCCATTGACGCCTTGTATAAGGGAACCTTTAATTTCCGCGTCGGTGGTGAGTTAAAATTTAAAACGATCATGGGACGGGCAGGATTTGCATATTACACCAGCCCTTACAAAGACACTGAATTAAAAGGCAGGAAAATGTTTGTGAGCGGTGGACTTGGTTACAGAAATAAAGGAGTATTTGTCGACCTTACGTATGTGCACCGTTTGAATAAAGATGTTGACTTTCCGTACCGTGTTAATCCCCCGAGATCCAATACATTTGCTGACGTGAAAGATAACGGAGGTAATGTTATACTTACAATTGGCGTTAAGATCTAAGTCGCAATCATACTAACTTGTTTGTCAGCGGAGCTCCAGTGGAGCTCTTTTTATTTTGATGAAAAAAGAAAAATTGACAGTTATATATTGACAACTTTTCAATATTCTTTTCTTTTTTCAGGTATGAAAAGCGGCAAGAACAGGGTTGGCACAGTATTAGTAAACCCTCAACCTAAGAAGGAAAATTTAAAGCTATGAGACCTTTAGAAATCAAATTTGATTTCCCCGTGGCCTCTTCAAACTTAAAAATTTCTCTGAATGCCACTGCGGAACTCCACCACTCGGAACCCTATTTTGTGGTTCATAATTTTTACCTCACAAATAATACAACTGACCACCAACATTCCATTTTACCCGACCAGGAAATAATGCGGGTAGTGCGTGACGGTTCGTTGGTATGGGTTCATAAGGATTCTGAAAAGGAATCTGAATTAAGTCTGGCGATCGGGTCGGGCATAGAAAACATCTTATCAAAAACAGAATTGGATAATTTGTCTAGATTATAAAGTAAGAAAGCGTCATGCAGGTTCGCATGACGCATTCTTATGCAGAACGAAGGTTTACCGAATACTTTTAGGCTGCAACCAGGTTATTTAAATATTGCCGGCTACCCCTTTATCTTAATTTCAATCCGGCGGTTCTTTTGTCTTCCTTCGGCCGTATTATTATCAGCCACAGGTTGTGTAGATCCGAAACCGGCTGTCGTCATTCTATCGGCGCTAATTCCTTTCTTAACGAGATAAGCTTTACTTGCCTCTGCTCGTCTAACGGACAACGGATTGTTGACTTTATCTGAACCTGTATTGTCAGTGTGACCGTCGATCGTTACACTCACATCAGGATTCCTTTTTAAGTATGCGACGACTGTGTCTAAAACAACTTTACCCCTGGGAAGTAATACGGCACTGCCAGTCTGAAAGACAATTTCAAAAGATTTAATTCCAATTATCGGGCAACCGAAATTATCAACAGGCCCTGCCACTTTCGGACATTTGTCTTCCTCATCATTTACGGTATCTCCATCACTGTCAGGTACAGGACAACCTCCATAACGGGCAACGCCGGGTTGGTTGATACACTTATCTTCTTCATCATTTATTCCATCTTTATCAGTATCAGGGATGGGGCAACCTTCGTATTTAGCAAGACCGGCTACAGTAGGACACTTATCATTATCATCATTTATACCATCTTTATCTGTATCTGGTACAGGGCAGCCCTCATATTTAGCAACACCGGGAACAGTTGGACATTTATCATTGTCATCAATAATGCCATCATTATCGCTGTCCTTAGGAGGTGGTGGCGGTGGTGGTGGCGCTATTATTACAGGTTCCTTCTTTTTGCTGATGCGACCTGCAATTCCAAACGCATGCATAAAATGATAGTTCGCTGTACTAGTGGTAATAGGAACTCTATAAGTTGAGTTAATGAAGATCCGGCCCTCATTAAAGAAATTTATGTTCAGCCCTACACCAAGCGGAATATATGCACCATAATACACATAATATTTTTGTCCACCGACTCCACCCATAAGAAATGGCTGAAACCAAAATTTATCAGAAACCATTTTAAACTGTGCAGTTACTTCCGCCTGAAGTAAAAGACGATCTACCCCATCATCTGGCTTGTTAGGAAATGGATGGTTCAGGATGGATGCATTCAATGAACCACCAAAATCAATATGTTTTTTTAGTCCTTTTAAATAATGGATACCAATGCCGGGAGACATGTTTTGTAAATCGCCAAATTGTTTGTCCCTGATTACGGCGTTTAAAGAAGTGGTGCGAATCAATCGCGCCGTTTCATAATCGTAAAGGTTGAAGGAAACACCAATGTCAGTCCCTCTAATTTCATCCTCAGTCTGTCCAAAAGCTCCAGGTGCAATAAGTATGGCGGCAAGCAGTGAAACAAATAAATGCTTCATAAAGAGTAGTTTGGTTTTAACAAAAATAACTGCTCTCTAGTACATCCTGAAATAAAATATTACTTTGATTTCCACCTATTCTTCAGGCTTTTTCTTGCCAAGCACTTCAACCCTTACCCGCGTAAGACCGGATTTTACATAATTTAATTTTTCAGCAGCGCTTCTTGAAAGATCAACAACTCTTTTCATCCTTGAATGCAGTCTGTCATTTGTTCTTACCAACACACTGCGCCCATTGCGGAGATTGGTTACTCTTAACCATGTGCCAAGCGGCAATACATTACAGGCTGCAGTCATTTTTTTCTGTGAAAAGATCTCACCGTTTGCAGTTTTCTTTCCATTAAAGCTATTTGAATAATAACTTGCAGTACCGTATAAAATTTTAGGCTTTGATAATTCAGTTTTGGTAGTGTCAGTAGCAATGAGGTTAACACCAATAAATAGTAGAATAATTGCAAGGATCAATCTCATTCAATATTCTTTTTGTTTGCAAAAAGGAGGTCGCTCATTTTTTTATCCTCGCCATAAATATCTTCAAAAAAACTGATTTGTCCATTGTTTGCTTCGCAGGTAAAATACCTGATAAAAACCGGCACCTTTGAACGTATAGGTATGCTGTGTTTTTCTTTAATTTCCAGCCAGTGACTTAGTGAATCTACTGGCACCGGCTTTGCCTTATTATTTCCAGCGGCATTATTTTCATTATTCATGATATAGAATGCCATTTTTTCCCATTCCTGCACACGAACACAGCCATGACTTAATGCACGGGAGTCGGACCCAAAAAAAGAACGCTGATTAGTGTCATGCAGGTAAACGGAATACTTATTATAAAAATTGAACTTCAATACACCAAGCGCATTGTCATCACCGCTGCCCTGGATCACTTTATAAGGAATCCCTTTTTTATATTTTGTCCAATCAACAGAGTCCGGGTCTACTTCTTCATTTTTATAATTCAACAAACTATATCCTTTTTTTGTAAGATAGGCAGTGTCTTTTTTTATGCCAGGTAAAATTTCTTTTTCAATAATGCTTGCAGGGATCGTCCATTGCGGATAAGTGATCATTTCAGACACTGCGCTGGTAAGCACAGGAGTCCTTGTGACCGGCTTACCTACAACCACTTTGCTGGTTAGCACAAGTGTGTCATCGCTTATCAATTTTAAAGAATATGAAGGAATGTTTACCCAGATATATCTTTTTGGCATTGTATCGGGCAGCATTTTATAACGATCCATTGTAATGGCGATTCGATTGAATTTTTCCTGGTCAGACAAATTAAGCAACCGGACCGTTTGTGCGCCAATCTTACCATCTGCAGTTAGCTTTTTATCTTTTTGATATTTCTTTAAAATTGCTGCTAGTTTCAATGAATCAGGCTCCATTGCCAATGAATCGATATAACCAGTTTCAAAAAGTCTTTTGGCAACTGCAGCCATCAACTCAGTCCGGTTTTTATTTGGAAAAATAATTGGAGTAATGCTATTGAAATTTGCACTGTCAAGAAAATTTCTGACTGCGTCTTTTAGCTGGCGGTAACCCGCATGTTTTGGCTCCAGCGTTGGGATAATAATATCAAGGGAAAGACCGGAAGCAGCAGCATTGAATTTAGCAGAAACAAATTCCTGGCTCAATACCGAGTCCTTTCGCAATGTAATGCTGTCATTGGGTAAACGACCTAATTTAATATCATGAAAAATACTTATTAGTGCATCGCTTAGCATCAGGTCAGCCCGGGCCCAACTTGCCGCATCTTTAGTTTCTTTATCTCTAAAGGCATCAGCAGCAAATGAATTTTTTAATTTAAGTAATTGATTCCAATGATAGTCTGATGGAAAGAGGCCGTAAAGCTTTGCATTTTCAATAAATAACAAAAGCGAATCACCCTGGCGTAACCATTTTTGTGAACTACTCCATTGAGGAGAAAAAGTTTTTTGTTTGTAGAGATCGATAAGCAGTGGTAACTGGTGTAGCACCGTTGAATCATCCAGCTTTCCTTTTTTTGAAACCGTATAGTCAAGGAAATTTTCAATAAGACCTTTTACCTTGTCATCCATCTTTTCAGGTACTTCTACAATTACAATTTCCTTTGGTGATTTTTTTTCCTTGCAGGATGTTAAAGCAACCCCACAAAAGATAAATCCTGCGAAAGCGATCCAATAATACTTTCTGTGTTCAAAAAAAACTCTGACTTGGTGATTCATAGACTTTTTATCCTAATTTCCCCCACAACAATGGGTGTTATAACAAACAAAGTAATGAATCGTTCCTATTATAAAATAATCTTGTTTGTTATTTTTTCAACAGGATGTGTAATTCTCTCACATTCACAAGTATTGAAGGGTTTTACGCCAACAGAAAGCTTTTACGAGCAAGAGATATGGATTAAAAACGAGCCTACGGATGTGACGATTTCTATTAACGCTCCGTTGCATCTTAACCAAAAAGGCGAGACTTATCTTGTTTTATTTGCCTTACCTAATGGTAATAGTATTGAATGGACAAAAGGAAAGAAAATGAAACCAGGCGATGACTGGCATTTCGATATCCAGCATATTGCAGCACAAACAAGATTTGTAAGAAACCTGGATAAAAAGAATAATTATATAGTTGCCTATTTGATGGCGAACCAAAAAAGCTGGCCGGCATGGAAAAGAGCAAATCCCGCTTCAGTGCAAATCATAAACAACATTGTCGATACTTTAACACAGCGATTCAAAGAATACGATCCCAGAATATTTTTGAATGGACATAGCGGTGGCGGCAGTTTTATATTTGGGTATTTGGATGCGGTTGAAAAAATTCCGGAGCATATAGAGCGAATCGCCTTTCTTGACAGTAACTATGGATTTGACGACAGTATTCATACAAAAAAAATTGTGGACTGGTTACAAAATGACAAGCACAAATTGTTTGTACTCGCTTATAACGATAGCCTTGTCATCTATAATGGAAAGCCATTAGTAAGTCCAACCGGTGGGACATGGTACAGGAGCAGGTTGATGCAGCGAAAACTCTCAGAAACATTTCCATTTAAAACTATGGCAGATACCTCTTTTATTGATCATTCCGCATTGAATGGGAGAATAAGAATTATTTTGAAAGAGAACCCTGCCGGGTTGATCTATCATACTGTGCAGGTAGAAAGGAACGGGTTTATATTTTCTTTGTTGTCAAACACCAAATATAATAAAAGGAAATACTTTACTTATTTTGGTGAAAGGGCCTATGAAAAATTTATAAATGATTAAGATATCGTCCGTGGAATTTTATTCTCGAGCATCATAAAATCGACCAGCACCAGAGCCGTGACAGCTTCTACGATAACCGGCGCCCTTAATGCGACACAAAGATCATGACGACCCTTGATCGAGAATTTTTCTACCCTTTCTGTGTCCCAATTCAAGCTTTCCTGTTCTTTCGGCGTAGATGAGGTTGGTTTGATCGCTAAACGAAATACCAGTTCATTTCCATTTGTGATCCCGCCTACTACCCCACCGGCATGATTTGTTTTCGTTTTGCCACTCATTTCCATAATTGCATCATTATGTTCACTGCCGAACATTCTTGCGGCGCCAAAACCAGCTCCGAATTCAACACCTTTCACAGCTGGTATTGCAAAGACGAGATGAGCTAAAACGGATTCTACTGAATCGAACCATGGCTCGCCAAGACCAACCGGTAATCCATTTACCCTGCATTCAAGTATACCGCCAACAGAATCTTTTGCATCAATTGCTTTTTGCAAACCTTCTTCCAAATCTTTTTCTCCACCAATTTCTATAACCTCAGCATGAATGCTCACTTCCTTCATTAATTTCTTTGCAATGCCGGCTGCCGCAACAATGCCCGCTGTTAATCTCGCACTGAAATGTCCGCCGCCACGATAATCTTCGTTACCACCAAACTTTTGATGTGCCACCCAGTCTGCATGTCCGGGTCTTGGAATACTTCTCTGCTTTGTATAATCTTCGCTACGGATATTTTTGTTTTCAAAAAGAATGGTAATTGGAAAACCTGTTGTCTTTCCATTAAACAAACCACTTTTGAAAATGGGAAGATCTTCTTCCTGTCTTGGTGTAGTTCCTTTTTGTTTACCCCCCTTTCTTCTTTCAAGATCTGCGGCAAGATCTTCGGCGGATAAGGTTAATCCTGCAGGACAACCATCGATAGTTATTCCAACACATTCGCCATGCGATTCACCAAAAATGGATACACGAAATATGCGACCAAATGAATTCAAGATGATGGTTATTATTTAAATGTTAATTCTATCAAATGGTAAAGATACATTTGCTCCAAGGCTTTTCAAGTCATTATAAAAATCAGGATATGATTTTTTTACGGCCATTGCTTCTTCAATAACCGTCTCACTATTTGCTTTTAAAGCAGCGACAGCGCAAGCCATAGCAATACGATGATCATGATGTGAACTGACATCTGCCCCTTTTACAACTCCTCCGCCATTAATGATCATAATATCGTCCTCCAGGTCTATCCATATTCCCATCTTGTCAAACTCATCCTGCAAAGCCACGGCCCTGTTACTTTCTTTATGTTTTAAACGACTAACGCCTTTGATCTTTGTTATCCCCTCGCAATATGCCGCTAATGCAACCAATGGTGGAAAAAGATCGGGGCAATCAGTTGCATCAAATTCAAATCCTCTTAATCCTCCTGGATGAGCTTGTATTCCTTTTGCCTCCATTGCAATTGCTGCATTGGCACTCATCAATGCATCCATAATCGCCCTGTCCGCCTGCGTTGAAGAAAGATCAAGGCCTCTTACAGTGATCGATCCCGCAATCGTTCCCGCGACTAGTAAAAATGCGCCGCCACTCCAATCGGCCTCTACAGTATACTCATGAGCCTGGACTTCGGCGTTCCTGGTCGGTATGCTGTGAAAGATAAATTCTTTGTAGTCCTTATTCTCGGGAACATCCATCCCGAATTGTTTCATTACATCCAGTGTAAGATCGATATAAGGTTTGCTTTTAAGATTATTTACCTTGATTGAAACATTTTTTGCGCCAGCTGCAGAATATGACATTAATAACCCGGTTAGGAATTGAGAACTTAATGAACCATCAACCTCAATATTCGCGGGAATTAAGGGACCTTGTATTACCATTGGTAACCTTCCATCATTGCTTTTTATTTTTACGCCAAGCTGTGGTAATATCTCATCAAAGAAATCCATTGGCCTGTCCGCTAAACTTCCACTCCCGTTAATTGTGATTTCTTTATCGCTTAATGCAACGATCGGGCTGAACATTCTGATACTTAAACCAGATTCACCACAGTCAATGGTGAGTGGTGACTCGTGAGTAGTGAGTGGAAATGAAGAATTATGAATTACTAATTCTTCATTATTAATTTGAACGGTAGCTCCCAGGGTTTTAATGATCCCAATTGCTGCCTTATCATCATTACTATGCCCGGGATTATGAATGATGCTTGTTCCTTTTGATAATAATGCGGCGGCACAAGCTCTTTGCATCGAGCTTTTAGAAGCCGGCGCGTGGATTATCCCTTTTAATTCTGACGGATGTATTGTTACTTTCATTTCTATAGTTCTTCTAAGATGTTTTCTAATTGTTTTAATGGAATCGCTTTTACAACACCCTTGCCTATTTTCTTCAGCAACACATAGTTCATTTCTTTTCTTTCCCGTTTCTTATCCATTTTTAATACATCAAATACTTTTTGCTTATCAAAAGCCGCGAATGTTGGCAGGTCATATTTAAGCAGCAGAGCCGTAACTCTGCCGGCATCTTTAAAACCTAATATATTTTGAGAGATAACCGACGCATATGTCATCCCAATGGAAATTGCCTGGCCATGCGATAATTCATACTGGTTTTCCAATGCATGTCCAAGCGTATGCCCAAAATTCAATAGGCGTCTTTCCCCTTTTTCAAATTCATCGTTCTGCACTACTTTGGTTTTTATGATGGCATTGCGCTGCACAAGGTCACAAATACTTTTTTGCCTGCCCTGGTATTTTTTTAATGAGTTTTTTTCCAACTCCCGAAACATAGCGGCGTCTTTAATTGCAGCATGTTTAATAATTTCTGCAAAACCATTTTTCCATTCATCCCGGGGAAGCGTATTCAGGAAAACCATATCATGCAGGATGAACGCTGGTTGACGAATGACACCAACCATATTCTTGTAAACATCCACATCAATTCCATTCTTACCGCCGATGGAGGCATCAACCATTGCCAACAACGATGTAGGAACAAATCCAAATGAAATTCCCCGCATGTAAATGGAAGCGACATAGCCGGTAATGTCTGTGATCACTCCGCCACCAACGCCAACCAGTATCGTTTTTCGATCGGCTTCCATTTCGATCAGCTGATCAATCACTTCATCCACAGTTGCCTGGACTTTGAACTCTTCTCCGGGCTTTAATACAATACAGTTCCAGTTCT
>CBFGXP010000097.1:0-13947 GCA_965652775.1 uncultured bacterium | reverse complement strand
AGTTTAACAAAACCCCCGTCAACCAGGTAATCGCAACCTGTGATAAAAGATGCTTCATCACTACATAGGTATAATGCAAGTGCGGCTATCTCATCCGGTGTACCCATTCTTCCTATCGGCTGTGTCTTTGAAAGTTTTTCAAACATCTCTGCTTCTTTACCCGGGTAATTATTTTTCAAAAATCCATCTACGAATGGGGTATGTACCCTGGCTGGCGAAATAGAATTACAGCGGATATTCTCCTGTAAATAATCTTTTGCAACACTTAATGTCATTGCCATTACAGCGCCTTTTGCTGTAGTATATACAAACCTGTCAGGTATCCCAACTTGCGCTGCGATAGAGGCCATATTAATAATGCAGCCGCCGCCGGATCTCCTTAGTTGCGGTATTGCTGCACGAATACAATTATAAACTCCTTTTACATTTACAGAGATCACTTTATCAAAATCTTCTTCACTGGTATTTTCGGCTTTACCAATATGCGCAATACCGGCATTATTGACAAGGATATTTATTGCTCCAATGCCCTCAAATACTGCAAGAACTTCCTTTTGCTCCGCAACATTGCATTTGTGCACAAAAGCGTTACCGTTGTTTTTTTTGATCTCATCTTCTGTTTCAAAGGCACTGTCAGTATTCCATTCGAGAATATGAACAATAGCTGCTTGCTTCGCAAAAAGTTTTGCAATAGCTTTTCCAATTCCACTTCCTCCCCCTGTAATTACTGCTATTTTATTATCAAGCTGAAACATTGATTTGTTTTATTTTATAACCTTTCCATCCAAACCATGCCACTGCTATGAAGCAAAGTAAAGGTATAATATAGGCTTTTTGCATACTGCCGGTCATATCAGAAATTCCGCCCATCAGGACCGGGGCGATTGCACCGCCAACAATTGACATTACCAATAATGACGAAGCCATCTTGGTTTCCTCGCCTAATTCTTTTATACCCAAAGCAAAAATTGTTGGAAACATGATAGACATAAAAAACGGAACCGCCATTACTGAATACACCGCTAGTTTACCACTTGTGTTTAGCGCCAACAGCAGCAGTACAATATTTATTAATGCATATAACAGTAAAAGTCGTTGAGGTCGTATATATTTCATTAAAAAAGTTCCTGCGAAACGGCCGGCCATAAAACCAACCATTGCAATATATCCCCACCAATAAGCAGCCTGCTTTTCCGGCAAGTCCATCACCTGTTTTGAAAACCGAATAAAAAAACTTCCAACCCCTACTTGTGCCCCAACATAAAAGAATTGTGCGATCACCGCCCATTTAACATGGCTATGCCTCAAAACTTTTAATGAGAATCCCGTATGTGCATCTGCTGCATCCGATTCTTTTATTTCGGGTAATCTGGTAAAAAGAAAGCCGATAGTTACAATTATCACAACAGCCGCAATTATTAAGTAGGGGAGTTTCACTGTATCTGCCTCTGACTGTAAGTACGCATTAAGCGTTCCATTAGCCGCCATTTGATTCAATTCCGCCTGTGTATGTTCAACCCCTGATAAGATAAACTTACCTCCAATAATTGGCGCCACAAATGCGCCGACACCATTAAATGACTGGGCAAAATTTAATCGTTGTTCTGATGTCTCTTTCGGACCTAATATTGAAATATAGGGGTTAGCAACCGTTTCTAAAAAAGTAGCGCCGGCGGCAAGAATGAATAATGCTGCAAGAAACAAAGCATAACTTCTTGTTGATGCTGAAGGGATGAACAACAATGCTCCTGCCGCATAAAGACAAAGTCCGATTATAATTCCTCGTTTGTATCCATATTTATGCATGACTAATCCGGCAGGAATGGCAACCAGAAAATAACCGAAATAAACGGCCAGGTCAATGAAGGATGATTGTGTATCGCTAAGCTGGCAAGCCTTTTTAAGATGCGGTATTAGAATAGGATTTGCATTATGTAAAAAAGCCCAAAGGAAAAAAAGACTGGTAACAAGTATAAAGGCAAAAAGAAATGCGTTCTTCGATTGATTCATATTAGCGGTTGATTAATGAAATAAAAAAGACGCTGGTATCATTTCTTTCTTTCCACCTTCCGGTTGCAATGACACTTTTAATGAATTGCCACCGCCACTATCAAAGTAAAGTACTTTTATTTTATGAAAACCTTTTTTCAACGCGGCCTTGCCGCTTTTTTCAACATTACCATGATCACCATCGTTATTCACTATTTCTTCGTCATCAATGTAAAGCATGCTGCCATCATCTGAGTCGGTAAAAAAAGTATAGATAGCATCTTTATCAATTTTAATATAGCCCGTAAATTCAAAAGCGAACTTATCAGTTCGTTTCTTATTTTGGTGAGAGATGACATCTGAAACTCCTGAAGCTGTTGGATTATTATTTATTGAATTCAAATCAATTTTTCCTGTTGGTTCAAAATATTTAAAGGCTACTCCCGGTTTTGCATTTGAAATTTTTAACCCATTTTTCCATTGATAGGTCTTGATCTCTTTTGAAACAATTGCACTGGGAATTAAGGATGCATAGTTCTCGCCAGAACCGCCCATCATGGCCAGGGCTTTTAAAGTAAAAGTTTTTTCAGCAGTAAATGGTCCGTTATAAATTTTTGAAGATTGAGATGGCTCTGACCCATCTGCTGTAAAATAAATCAAGGTACCTATATCCGTATTGATCGTTACAGTTGGTTTCATAACATCTTTCGAATAATCCAGTTTAATCACCGGTTTTGAAGCAAATCTTCCAAAATTTTCAATCTTCACTGCATAAGCGTAAGGCGACAGTATTTTATTGGGATTGTATTCAGGCAAATTGATCTCGACATTTTTATCAATTTGTCTCCATTGTAAATATTCTTTTGTCGAAAGAAAACTAATTTTAGTTTCGGCAGGCAAAGCCACATCCTTTAATACAAGCTTTTTATTGTCAGGGTATTTCGGAAAGATGGCATATAAATTATTGCTTGTCGGATTGTAAGTATAAAAAACTTCCTTCACCGCATAACCAGGTTCTGGATCGATAGTAAGCTTTAGCATAATGTCGCCGGCGCCTTTCCAATCTTTTTTTCCATCGCTCCACTGTGATGTGGTTTTCCATCTTCTTGTATTGTAGATCGCTTCGCCATTTATACTCAGCCATTCCCCTATTTGTAATAAACGTTCCTGCATGATCGGCGGGATCTTTCCGTGTTCATCAGGGCCGATGTCCAATAAAAAATTCCCGCCACGACTTACTTTGTCTATCAATGCAATTATTAATGATTGCGCAGAGTTATAATCCCACGCATCTTCTTCTCGATTGTATCCGTAACTGTGTCCCATTCCCCTGCTTTCTTCCCAATCATGATCTTCGAAATCAAGATTGGGCTGGTATTCCGGGGTATAAATGCCGCCATGATTAAACCGAACACCGCTTCCCCATCTGTCATTCACGATTACTTTGTCCTTTACAACACTTTCATTAAATAACCATGTAAGAAATTCCTGGCTTTTCCATGTTTCGGCCGGTGCATCCCAATCCCCATCAGTCCAAAAAACATCTGGCTGGTAGTTGTTGATCAATTCGGTCATTTGCGGCCATACATGCGCGGTCGCATATTTTTTTGGATCAGTTTTCCAAAGCGGGTTGAACCATTCGTATAAGGAATAATACATGCCGGCCCGTACTGAAGTTTTTCTGACCGCTTTAAACAGATCGCCGAGCAGATCTCTTTTGGGCCCAACATCAACCGCATTCCATTTAAATCCCCAGGTCTTATTGGCATTTTCATTTGGCCATAAGGTGAAACCATCATGATGCTTTGATGTAAGCACAATATATTTTGCTCCTGATCTTTCGAACAGCTTTGCCCACTCATCGGGATTAAATAACTCTGCTTTAAAATCATTTGCAAGATCATAGTAAGTTCTGTCGCCAAATTTTGCCTTATGAAATTTTTGTCTTGCGGTATCGGTAGTTTGTAATCCTTGCTGGTACCATTCAGCATAACTGCCTTTAGTGCTCCATCCGGGCACGGCATATACACCCCAATGAATGAAGATGCCGAATTTAGAATCTTTGAACCATTGTGGTGTCGGTCGCTTATCAAGTGACTCCCAGTTGGGTTGATAAGTTTGTGCTGATAATTGAAATCCAAAAAACAACAACATTGTTGTAATAAGCTTTCTCATTTGGTGTAGCAATGTTTTAGTTAAAAGTAAATCATCTGTATGAAGCAATCTAAAATTGGCGCAACCGTTTGCCGCATTACTTACCTTTGCGCCGTTATTAAAAGCAACCAATTTTTATGGATTATAGGATAGAAAAAGATACAATGGGAGAAGTAAGAGTTCCCGCTGATGCATATTATGGAGCACAAACCCAACGCAGCATTGACAACTTTAAAATTGCCCAGGATATTAACCGAATGCCAAAAGTTATTATAAGAGCTTTTGCATATTTAAAAAAAGCGGCGGCTATCACCAACTTTGAAGCGGGCATTTTAACCAAAGAAAAATGCGATTTGATCGGTAAGGTTTGCGATGAAATTTTGGAAAGCAAACTCTATGACTATTTTCCCCTGGTAGTTTGGCAAACCGGAAGCGGCACGCAAACCAATATGAACGTAAATGAGGTAATTGCTTACCGGGGTCATGTTCTGAATGGAGGAAAACTCACAGATAAAGAAAAAATTTTGCATCCGAATGATGACGTGAACAAATCGCAATCATCAAATGATACTTTTCCAACGGCAATGCATATCGCTGCTTATCAGATCCTCGTGGAGCTGACAATTCCAGGCATTGAAAAACTGAGAAATACACTTGCAGAAAAAAGTAAGCAATTCATGAACGTGGTGAAGATCGGACGTACACATTGCATGGATGCCACACCGCTTACATTAGGACAAGAATTCAGCGGTTACGTATCACAACTTAATCATGGATTAAAAGCAATCAAAAATACGTTACCGCATTTAAGTGAACTGGCGTTGGGGGGAACGGCAGTCGGCACGGGTATTAACACACCAGCTGGTTATTCAGAAAATGTAGCAAAGCAAATTGCCAAACTGACCGGCCTACCTTTCATAACTGCAGAAAATAAATTTGAAGCATTGGCGGCACATGACGCCATCGTAGAAAGCCATGGCGCATTAAAAACAATTGCTGTAAGCCTGATGAAGATCGCAAATGATATTCGCTTGCTTTCATCAGGACCAAGAAGTGGCATTGGTGAAATATTTATCCCTGATAATGAACCGGGCTCATCTATCATGCCGGGAAAAGTAAACCCTACGCAATGTGAAGCGTTAACGATGATCGTTGCCCAGGTTTTGGGAAATGACGTGGCAATAAATATTGGCGGGGCCACCGGCCATTTTGAGTTAAATGTTTTTAAGCCAGTAATGATCTACAATTTTTTACATAGCGCAAGATTGATCGGCGATGGGTGTGTTTCTTTTAATGATAAATGTGCCTCCGGGATTGAGCCCATCGAGTCAAACATCAGGAAACACGTAGAAAACAGCCTGATGCTGGTAACCGCCTTAAACACAAAAATTGGTTATTATAAGGCTGCAGAAATTGCTCAAAAAGCCCATAAAGAAGGTACGACGCTTAAGGAAATGGCAGTTAAATTGGGATATGTAACTCCACAAGAGTTTGACGAATGGGTGAAACCCGAAAACATGGTTGGAAAACCAGGCTAAAAATACATTTTCGAAAATATACGATTATAAGGCGGGGTAAATTTCCCTGCCTTTTAATTTAAAATTACCTACGAGCTGCACCATAAAATTTATAATTTAACGTTTCCAATATGCTATGAAACTATCATTACCAAACCCGCCCACTATGAAAAACCCAAGCCAACCCAGTTTTTATTTTTCGGCATACCCACTCAAAGTGCTGAATCAGCAAGAACCTGCGAAAAAATCTTACCTGCATATTTTTACAAAACCACAGGGTAAAAAGAAATATGCTGAAAGTTTAAAAGTTCTTCCAATGGTTAATCCTTACACAGCAAAGGATGAAGCACGATTAACAAACGACATTAGTAAACACAACCAGCCGGATAATGTAGAAGAAAGAGACAGTGACTGGTTTGCGAGCTACGAATAAAACCCTGAGCCAATAAAAACAAAAAGCCCCGGATGCGGGGCTTTTGTTATATAATTTTTTGTGCTCAATACACTATAAACCTTCTCACGTTCCCTTCACTCTGCAAACTATTAGTACTGTTATAAAAATCCTGCTTTACTAAACCCTTATCTCTCGCAAAATAGTTTCTGAAATAACCTATCAACGTCCAGGTGGCTCCCACCAATTGTTCTAATTCCTGTTTTACTTCAATTGTATTTGCATAACTGACAGTGCCAGTACTGCTCGTCACTGCAAAGGAAACATTCTGTTGCAAAATGGTGAATTTCCATCTTAATGTTATTGTACCGGTAGTGCCGTTCTGGTCGGTATAATCCCCGGAGAATTGTGCAGAATTCCATGTAGTGCCCACAGTTTGATTGTCTTTAAGAAAAATAAACTCCCCCCGGAAGGGTTCATCTAAAACACCATAGCTCATGTCGCCATATTCATAATAATCAGCACCTGCTTTCCTATAATACCCAAATGTATCCGCCGGAAATATGCCATCATTATACATAAATATGTTGAATGTATTGCCAAGTTTCGATACGGTTGGTTGAAGAACATAGATCAATAAAGAATCATCTGGATCCCCATCATATTCATAACTCCAGTTGCTGAATGCGGTACGGGGGAAATAATCGGGAGCTGCAGCTGGAGTAAATGTGGTCTGGAAGGTACATGTTGCAGTTGCCCCGGTTACTGTAAAAGTAAATGGACCTGCTGCTGTCGGAGTTCCACTTCCGGTTAGTATAATTGTTTGCGCTCCTGTTGTAGCAAATGTTCCGGTACCACTAAAAATAACTCCATTCATTGCTGGCGCCGTGGTCACACTCCATGTGCCAATAGTGGTCACATTTACATTTAATGTAATGGTATTTGCAGCCGTAAGTGGTGTGCCCGCCGCATATGTACCTGCCGGTGTCGCGCCGGCACAGTTAACAGTAAATACAGCGTTTCCGCCCGCAGCTGGGGCAAAGGTGGATTGAAAAGTACATGTAGCTGTTGCTCCTGTTACAGTAAAAGTAAATGGACCCGCTGCTGTCGGCGTACCACTTCCGGTTAGTATAATTGTTTGCGCTCCTGTTGCAGCAAATGTTCCGGTACCACTAAAAGTAACCCCATTCACTGCCGGGGCTGTTGTAACGCTCCACGTACCTACGGTGGTTACATTTACATTTAGTGTAACTGTATTTGAAGCGGTGAGTGGCGTACCTGCCATATAAGTACCTGCCGGCGTGGCCCCTGTACAAGCTACTGTAAATACTGAGGTGCCTCCTCCAGGGGGTACAGCTGCCGTAACCGTAACTGTGAATTCACAGACGGTACCATTATATGTTACTGTAAAAATATTTGTGCCCGCAGCTAATGGTTTGCCGCCACCAACTAAACGAACTACTTGTGAGCCGGTCCCATTAAAGGATCCTGTTGCCTTGAAATAATATCCATTCACTGTATCCGAAGAAACCGTATAGCTACCCGCTGTATCTACCTGTACACTTACATCAACGTAATTTGATGTTTTAAGAGCAGTGTCTTTCATATAAGTCCCGGATACAACGGCTCCTAAGCAGTTACCCGAACCATCAACTGCAAGTGACCCTACGGAAGCCGTAGAATTACCCTTTTCAAAGCTCACTTCTTTTTGGCAAGCCATGAAAAGAACCGATGTAAAAACGAGCAAAGAGGAGATCCTGATTAGCGTCTTCATGAGGTGATATTTGGTTTATGAAAATACTGCTTTTTTCTCATTGTGAAGGGGTAAGACTTGTATAAACGGCGAAGGTTTATTGTTATTGCACTTGCACTTTATCGCTGATATCAGCGCTGGTCTCTACAGTTGCAAAAGTCTCCTGGCGCTTTTGCCGTTTAAAGAATCTTTTCTGAAACAGCAGCAGTGTTATTACACCGATGGAAATAGATGCGTCGGCAATATTGAAAATGGGGCTGAAAAATTCAAACTGTTCTCCACCCCAAAAAGGAAACCATTTGGGAAGGGTAGCGTCAAAAATGGGGAAGTATAGCATGTCTACAACACAACCATGTAAAAATGAAGAATACCCATTTCCCGAGAGCGAAGCGACACCGGTATATGCTATGTAATCTTTTACGGTTGGGTCATAAACCAATCCTTTATCGAATATCATTCCGTAAAACATGCTGTCAATCAGGTTACCCAAAGCCCCGGCATATATCAGCGATGCGCATATAATAAATCCTTTATGGTAATGTTCCTTGACAATTTTGCCAAGATACCATGTGCCAAAGATCACAGCTGCAAGACGGAATAAGGTTAAAATCACCTTGCCGGTCTCGTTACCGAATTTCCAACCCCAGGCCATGCCGGGATTTTCAATAAAATGTAAATGGAACCACGGAAGAATTTCATCCACTTTGCCGGTGGCAAAACTGGTTTTTATCCAAATCTTTAAAACCTGATCTACAATAAGAATTAAGGCTATAATAAAGACAACATTCCTAAGTTTCACCAATTGGAGTTTAAGGGGCAAATATAAGCAGATTGAGGGAAGGCCTTCAGTCAAATAAGTTATAAAAATGAGAGTGGTAGAATTGTATTATTCCTCATAATAAACTCTTTTTACTCTTTCAGAGATTCCGGTCATGATTTCGTAAGGTATTGTACCGGCCCAATTAGCAAGGTCCTGTATTGAAATGTCTTTACCAAAGATTATCACTTCGTCACCTTGCTTAGCACCGGGTATATCGGTTACGTCAACCATGGTCATGTCCATGCATACAGTGCCGATCACAGGAGCAAGATGTCCTCTAATTAAAATCTTACCGGCGCCATTTCCAAATTTGCGGCTAAAGCCATCTGCATACCCTATGCTGACCGTCGCAATAACAGAATCTCTTTCAATAACTCCTTTTCGGTTATATCCAACGGTTTCACCAGCTTTCAACTGCCTGATCTGCGCGATTGTTGATTTCAAGGTAGCAACAGGCTGGAGATCAAGTTTACCTGTCACGGCACTATCAACACCATAAAGACCAATACCTAACCTTACCATGTCGAGTTGCATTTGCGGATGCCGAAGTATGGCTGCAGAATTTGAAAGATGACGAAGAAACCTATAACCTAGATGATCATGCAATATATTACAAGCCTGTTTAAACAGCTCATATTGCCGGTTGGTAAATTCATCCTGCATCGGGTCCTCGCTTGCGGCAAGATGGGAGAAAACAGATTGCACTCTGAAAGATGAAGTTGTTGTTAACTGTTTACATAGATGTTCGATGTCCTGCATTGCAAAGCCAAGACGATTCATTCCTGTTTCAATTTCAAGATGCACAGGATAATTCTTTATCCCTTCTCTTTTTAGAAATCCATCCAGCATCCGCAGCATGGTGAATGAAAAGATCACGGGTTCGAGCTGATGATTAACAAGAGCTTCAAAAGTTTCCTTTTCTGCATTCATTACCATCATTGGTAATGTGATCCCGGCTTTACGTAACTCCATTCCTTCGTCAGCATAGGCCACGCCGAGATAATCGACCTTATGATATTGTAAGGTATTAGCTATCTCTGCCCCGCCACTTCCATAGGCAAATGCTTTTACCATTGCCATCAGCTTTGTTGATGGCTGCAAAAGTTTCTGGTACTGCTGAAGATTATGAGCAACTGCATTGAGGTTTATTTCCAGTTCAGTTTGATGGACTTTTAGCTCAAGCAATTGTATGATCTGCTCGAAAGAAAAGACTCTTGCGCCCTTGACCAAAATAGCCTCATCCCTGAAATCAGAAAACCGGAAGCGGGAAATAAAATCTTCAGTGGAAGGATAAAATTCACTCTGTATCATATGGGTTGATGAATCGTTTTCAAACTTCAGGTGTTTTGAAATATTCATCCCAATGCCAATGACCCGGTCTATTTTATGCTGACTAAGATCAGCCGCGATCCGCGCATAGAGTTCTTCGTCATTCATGCCTGTTTGAAAAAAATCTGAAAGAATTATTGAACTCTTTGCCACGCCTCCCATTTGTTTTAAGAAATCCAGGGCGATATGCAATGAATTAAGATCGGCACTATAACTGTCATTAATAATAGTACAATGATTAATTCCTTTCTTCAATTCCAGCCGCATATTAACGGGCTGCAATACTTTCATTCTTTTAGCGATCACAGTATCCTTAATTCCTAAATGAAGCATTACACACCAGCAAGTAATTGCATTTTGAATTGAAGCATCATCTGTGAATGGAATTTGAATAGCTGTTTCGGCGTTTTGATATGATGCTATGATCTCTGTTCCGTTTTTATTCTTATTAATTTCTAATACCTGTAAGTCGGCCTTCTGAATCTTACCCCATGAAAAAATTCTGAAAGGATATTTACCCGTTTTATGGGTGATGGATTCATATTTCAAAACGATCGCTTTATCTGCAACCCATTCGTCACTGCAGTAAATAACCAGTTCGGCCGTATTGAACAGCTTTATTTTTTCCTGCACCTTTTGATCCATGCTTTCAAAGCCTTCACTATGTGCTTCGCCTATATTGGTGAGAATACCAATTGTAGGTTGTATGATTTCATTCAGCTTATCCATTTCGCCAGGTTGTGAAATGCCTGCTTCAAATATTCCCAGTGTATGCTGTTTATTCATTTCCCAGACACTGAGTGGCACGCCAATTTGCGAGTTGTAGCTCTTAGGACTTCTAACGATATTAAAATTTGGCTGCAGTAACTGGTAAAGCCATTCTTTAACTATAGTTTTTCCGTTGCTGCCGGTGATCCCGATGACAGGTATATCAAATTTTTTGCGATGAAAGGCCGCTAATTGTTGCAATGCTCTTAGTCCATCCTTTACAAAAAGAATATTTGCCGCAGGATATTCGCCGGGATCTATTTCTTCACAAACAATAAAATTCCTGATCCCTTTTTTATAAAGTTCAGGAATAAAATTGTGGCCATTCCTGCGTGGACCTTTTAAAGCAATGAATAAGGATGTGGACGGAAAGAATACTTTCCGGCTGTCAAAAAATATATAGTCGATAGGATTGTCTGCAACAATTCTTGCTTTAGCGCCAAGTATTTTTGCAATATGATTGATGAGGTAACCCAAGCAAAATAAGATGTAAGCCTAAGATTTGAGATTTTTACTTTTTATCGCCGGTGGCACTCCCTTTTTCTTGTGAGTAATTGAATAAAAAATCGAGCCAGATAAGCAGACCAGGATAATGCCAAGAGAAATAAATACCTGTGTGGTTTTATCCAGCCATTGATCGATCCAATGGTCACCCAGCATCTTCAACCCAATAATTGCAAGAACGATCGCAATGCCTTGTTGCAGGTAATCAAATTTATCAACAGCTCCGCGCAAAAGAAAAAATAACGAACGCAAACCCAATACAGCAAATATATTCGAGGTATAAATTACAAGTTGAGCATCGGCCCGATGCGCAGGTGAATTATCAACTATACCCATAATTGCCGGGATGGAGTCAAGTGCAAACACCAGGTCAATTGCCGCTAACATCATGACCACAATAAAAATTGTTGTATATCGCCGCTTCCCTTTTTCATCTCTTACGATAAGCTTTCCATTGTGATCGCCGGGGATCATTGGTAGCACCTTGGTCATAAAACGATAGATCTTAGTATCGTGTGGATCAAATTCCTCATCATCACTTGCTGTAAACATTTTATAGCCAGTATAGACCAGGAAGGCGCCAAACAAATAAAGTATCCAATGAAATTGATTAACCAACGCCACGCCCAATGTGATAAAGATGACCCTAAAGATTATTGCCATCAGGATACCTATCAACAATACTCTTCCGTAATATACTTCTTTGACTTTGAAAGAGGAGAAGATCAGGATAAACACAAAGATATTGTCGATGCTAAGGCTCCATTCCATCAGGTAACCGCTGATATATTCAAGTGCAGTTTGCTGACCACGTTCTACCCATACATAAACGAAAAATGCTAAGGCCAATGACACCCAAAAAAGAGTTTGCCTTAACGCCTGCCTGATGGTGACAGTCTTATTTTTTTTACTAAGTAAGCCAAGGTCAAATACAAGAGCCAGGATCAAAACACCTCCAAACACCAAATACGTAACAAGCTGCTGTGTCATTTATACATTCTTAAGGATGGCAAAGATAGCTGAAAACAAGGATGGGGAAAGGCGATCGATCATGCCGAATATTTTCTTTTTCTTAGCTGCTGGTAGATAAATCCAAATATAATGATAAGCAATACGGGGATCGCAATGTTGATGAGTTGCCACATCGTTTTTTGTTCACTTACTTTTTTTGTATTGAGTACACGCAGTACAAAATCTTTGTTCCTGGTTTCCATAATACCGACATCATTTACCAGGTATTCAAGACAATTCAAAATAAAATCACGGTTAGCAAACTGATATTCATATTTTGTACCAATGGTATATTTATTTAAACCCATCGGCAGAATTTGCTGTTGCTGTGGTGAAAAATCATTTAATGCAATGTCTCCATCACCAACAATTATCATCTTGTTTTCGATATTACTTCTTCCTATAAAAGGAAATCCTTTCGCGTTAAGTGAATCAGCTTTTTCTTTTGAAACCCTTCCTTCATATAAAGATTTGAATTTCCCTTCCAATAGAACAGCAGCGGGAATACCCTTTTCTTTGAACTTTTCATCCACCGGGGCATTCCTGTTTTCATCAAGACTTACAATCGCCGGAGTGCCGATCTTTCTTGAATCTACGGATGATTGAAGTAAAAAAGTTTTTTTGATTCCTTCGGCTTTTACAGTGTCAATAGGGTTAGCAAAACGTGATGATACAAGCCGAAGGTTTTTATTAATTGGATGATTATTCTTTGATTCAAACAAGGGAAAATAATTCCATTTTAAAAATTCATATTGGGGGTTTTCAGGTGTGCCTCCGGCAATGAAAGGGAGAAAATCACATTGCAGGTCCATAATGAGGTCCGGATTAATTCTTGCCCCATATCGGAAAAGAAGATCGGTAAGATTAAGATTACGTTCAAATGCTACAGTTCTTGTATTTAATTTTAAGCTGTCCATTTCTGCAGCTAGGTTGTCAATCAGCCAGAAGATTTTACCACCCCGCATTACATATTGATCAAGTTTAAATCTTTCATCCTCACTGAATGTTGTCGTTGGTTTTACAACCATTAACACTTTAAAAGTATCAGGAATAAAAGCTTGTGTAGCGAGATTGAGTGTAAACAACCCATAATTAGGCCGCAACGTGCCCTCTATCAGATCCTGCACTTCCGCGCCATTGGGTTCACCATTACCAACTGCATAACCAATTAAGGGCGGGTTTTCCTGAGTGATCTTATTAATTGCATTGACAAATTGGTATTCCATCAATGCTTCTGCACTGTTTAATTCGTCAGGAGTTATCAATCGTTGCCCCCCTGTATAAATATTTACCAGTACACTCCTGTCTTTATACCTGACCCATGCCACAGGAAAAACATATTGCTGTTGCTCGCCGGCTTTTAATTGTACTTTAAGATTAATTGGTGCGGCGCCCATTGCGATTAATGTGTCAGCATATCGTCTGTCTCCAGCTACTATTTCATCCGGTTCATGAAAATTATAAATGATATATCGCTTACCGTTTTCTTTAAATTCCTTCAGTAATTCAGACGCTGACAATGAAAGTTTCTTAAACCCAGAAGGAAAATCTCCTTTCAAAAAAACATCTATAATCACAGGTTCATCCAGGCGTTTTAGCAACAGTTTGGTGGTTCTACTGAGCGTATATCTCTTTTCTTTTGTCAGGTCAAGACGAGTATGGAAAGCAGAAGCAAGAAAATTAACGGCAATAATTATGAGCAAAAGAAATA
>CBFGXP010000096.1:0-14076 GCA_965652775.1 uncultured bacterium | reverse complement strand
TTGTCTCGCTAACTGCCAGATCTCCATATCTTCAAAACATGAGATAGTAGCCATAGTTATAATAGGCTACCAAACTTTTAACCTTTAACCTCCAACTTTCAATTTATTTATTTCCGGCGTCCAAAAATCATGGCAATATGCCCCTGGTAAAAGAATTGTTTCTCTTTTTGATAAAGCATGATAGGAATTTCTCCGGCATAGTATTCTGCACTAACGCCAACTTCAATACCGGAAACAATTTCATTGAAGCGGCCAAAATCAAAACGAAGCGCTGTTTTTGCAAATACACCAGGTTTGAATTTCATCTCTCCCCAACCTTTGCCAAGTCCGCCGCTTCCGATGATAAAACCATATTTGAATAATGAATCTGTCTTGACATCAGATGAATATTTTATTGTCCTGGTTATTCCATTATCATCTACCTGGATATAATAAGGGCGTAATAGTCCAATAGAAAATCCACCTTTATAAACAACACTAACGGCAACCCCATTTTTATTCCCTTTTTGACCAAGTATGCGATGTCCGCCAAACCCCAATTGCACTGAATAAAAATTATTGATCTTGCCATATACATAAGGATTACCAAATGAAAAGCCTCCTGTACCATTTGGCAATTTATCTTCCTTAGGATGTTTTATCTCATTAAACTCGATGCCATATACTATTCCATTCCGCGGTGTTTTCTTTTTGCCCTTTTCATAAAAAGCCCCATATCCATTTGTACGGAGTTGTACACCCCAAACACTTTGTGATGAATAAACCAAAACACCTTCTTCCTCCTGGCGGGTCATCTCAGTTGCTTTTTCTTGCTTTTCCTGCCTGCGTGCCTGTTTCTTTGTTTGCTTTTTTTCCGGAATTTCCTGCGCCAATAGAGAAGTGCCCAATGAAAACAAGAATGCAACGATGAATAATTTCTTCACGGGAAACATATTTTATTTTGTCTAACACTAAATGAGTAAAGGAGATATAGAATTTATCTGCAAGTGAGTTTATCTCCTTTTCTCTTTCTCTCTTTTTTTCTCTTAGTTAATGAGTGTAAATTTAGGGCAAAAAAATATAATGACCTCAACAGTAGTTTATAATGGGGAGTTAAGAACCATCTGTACTCACTTGCGCAGTGGCAACAGTTTTGAAACGGATGCACCAGTTGATAATAATGGCAGGGGTGAACGATTCTCCCCCACCGACCTTATGTCAACTTCGTTGGCTACCTGTATGATAACTGTAATGGGAATAAAGGCCAGAACAATGGGGCTTGACCTTGACGGCATAAAGATCGATGTATTGAAAATTATGAAAGCTGATCCGCGTAGAGTTGGCAGTATTGAATTGACATTTCATATACCCGATGAACTGAAAGACATGGATAAAAAAACAATATCGATCCTGAAAAATACCGGGATCACCTGTCCTGTACAATTAAGCATTCACCCGGATATTGATGTAAAGATCGATTGGGGCACCTGGAGTTAAAATATTACCCTAACGTATGGTTTTTACGGTAGTGTTTTAACATTGAAATGTCGAGAAATCCTCAGCGTAATATAGACAGCGGAATTACTTTGCCGGTGAAGCGCCTTATTTATAGATTTGAGAAAATTGAGACCTATGAAAACAAGAATAATCTGTTATGTCCTGCTAATTATTTTGTTTACATCCTGTGCAAGGGCATTAACGCCTGAACAGGCTGCTAATGGAAGTTATAAGAAATGTCACCCGATGAGATAAGATCAGGTGATCTTGAGAAGCGTGTTACCAATTGCGCAGTCAAGGCATCTTTTTTTACTGCAGTATTCATTTTTTAATTCAATCAATGCCTGTGAATCGCGGGCATTTTTATTTTCCACCCCAGACTGCTGAAATCCTTTCGTAATAGCATTTGACTCGGCCGCAATCTCCCCGAGCCATTGGAGTGCTTTATCCTTATGCTTTTGTTCCTTATAAAAATGTCCATAAGCAAACAATACTGTACATATAGTATTGATGAGAATATTATCAACCATTGCATCACCGAGATTCTTCTTTTTAAATGAGCCGGGTTCATCAAGACGGTAATGATAATGCCAGTAATCATTTGCAGTTACATCCAGCCATTTCTTAACGTCTTGCAGAGAATCCGTTTCTTTAACTTTAGAAAACAAGTGTTCTGATTGATGAATGAGCATTGCCAGCTGCGCAAGCCTGATAGTAGGAAAATTTCCAGGTCGCATACGAAGAAAGAATGGGTTGATCGTCCCCGGCCTGAGTTTATATTTTGTTTTATAGAATTCATATTCCTTTTTTAGCATGACGGGATAATCTTCTGCAAAGTTTTCGTTAAGCAGGTTTGCCTGTCCTATTAATAATGCTTCTAACTGGTGAATCTGGTTCTTATGTTTAGCCAAAATACTTATCGGAATACTTCGTGCCATTGACTCAAAAGCATCGGCATTGATCTTTATTCCAAAATTCCTTGCCAGTAGCCACCAAAATGTTTCTTCCCAATGTTGATTATTTTGATTCAGAAATGTTTCAACAATTGCAGACTTTCTTATAAGCCGTTCGGCAAGTAATCTTTCTTTCCAGCTGTTCAATACGATTGGCTTTACTGATGAAATAGTTTTTTCGCAAGGAATAAATCCTTTTGCATTCATTAATTGTTCATAGCGCTGAAGAAGCATCTTTGCCACCCTGTTCTTTAATTGCAATACAGGGATATTATAGTTAGGAAAATCATCTTCCCAAACCACATGAAGAATGACATTGCTGTAATTCTTATCGTTTTGATGATTATGTCTCTCCCAATCAGAGGAAAGAAGGTGAAGCTCGATATGACCCACCCAGGTTGTTTGGCCAATGATAACTTTTGCATCATTAAAATCGGGTCCCTGGTTTGTATTATATGTCCCCGGATAAATGATCCGTATTTCTTCGCCTGTCGTGGTTTGTAGTTCGCCCTTATTGAAATACTGGAATTGCCAGATGAATTGAAGAAGACGTTCCGTCATAACCCGTTGCTGGTTCCACGGTGCATTTATGATGAAGTTTTCTTTACTCTCTTCAACAGTCATGAATAAGGAATGGTTAGATGGATAAATTTCTTATTTCAATTTACGGAATTCAATCCATTCAGCCATTCAGCTTCTGAAGTTCTTTCACGACCCTGCTAACCGGCAATCCCATTACGTTATAAAAATCCCCATTAATCGATTTTATCCCTACCACACCGATCCACTCCTGTATTGCATAAGCACCGGCCTTATCGTAAGGCTTGTATTTGTCAACATAAAATTCAATCTGGTTCAATGTAAGTTTATGGAATTCGACTTCCGTTACATCAGCAAAAGCAATTTCTTTGTCATCCTTTCTTATGACGACTCCGGTGATCACCTTGTGCTTTTCACCTGATAAAGCAAACAGAATGCTTACGGCCTCTTCACGATGTACTGGTTTGCCGATAATATTTTCTCCCAGTACAACGATTGTATCCGCAGCAAGTATTGTTTGTTTATTGGCAACCTGCTGTTGTACACCATACGCTTTCTGCCGGGCAATATGTATGGCTATGTCTTCCGGTTCCAAACCCGGGGGATAATCTTCGCTTGTTTCTTTCACTATTATGTCAAAAGGAACTTCTGCCCATTCCAAAAGTTGTTTGCGCCGTGGGGATTGTGATGCCAGGATGATCTTGTTCATAGGTAGAAATAAAAAAATATCATTGATAATATTCCGGAAAGCATTACAAGTTTTGTCCAGTTGCTTAGCCGGTGATAATCTTTTTGATCTTTTGCTTTAAACAGTTGCAGAAATATTAAAACAAAAGGCATAATGATGAAAGCAATTGAATATGCCATTGCGACCCACCAGCCAAATCTGAAAACATATACTTGTAAAATAATAAGTAAAGCAAGTATGACCACCAGCCAAACGGCAACATAAACCTTGGTAGCGTTTACACCCCATGCGATCGGCATTGTACGGCAACCATACCTTTCATCCCCCTGCATGTCTTCGATATCTTTTATGGCTTCACGGATCAGTGAACTTATAAATGCAAAAGCAGCATACAAGATTCCAATCCGGATAATTTTATTAGAAGCTTCAGCAATCGCAGCGGACACCTCGGTTGCGATCTTTATTTCAGCAATGCAAATGATCAATATCACCCAGGCAGTGAGTAATGCAATAATGATATTGCCAAACAATAATTTTCTTTTAAGAGAAACAGAATATCCAAATAACAAAAGAACGCAGATAAAATTTCCAAGAAGGATGTACCACAAACCGGTTTTCCATGAAATATAGGCACTGAAAAGGAGCCCCATACCGCTCAGAATGAAATGCAGGGCCATGGCCCATCTTCGTGGCACTACAACATCCACAACATTTCCCTTTGGCTTATTCACCTGGTCTATATTTATATCAAAATAATCATTGATGATATATCCTGCAGCAGCGATTAATACAGATGCAGCAATAAGAAAAATAAAATTCCATCCATCGATCACCGGTCTTGTTCCTATAGGCAACAGAATAGTGTCAAGAACCGTGATATGAAAAAGAAGCTGTGTTAGTGCAATAAAAAAAAGGTTGGGCAATCGGATCATTTTTATAAAAGCCCCCACCATGTTCATTAATTAATATTTTTAGGAAAGTTAGTAAGAGAAGCCGATAGTTAAGTTGGACAATTCCTATTTCGATGTTACATCAGTTTCATAGTGCCAGTGGCCATTTACCTTTAAAACTTTTTCGATCACGTCCCGAACACAACCCCAGCCACCTTTAACCGGGGAAATATATTTTACAGTGCTTTTTACTTCATTCACTGCATCTGCCGGGCATGCAGATAAACCAACCTTATTCATTAATGGCAGATCAGGAAGATCATCACCCATAAAAAGCACTTCTTCCCACTTTATTTTTTTGCTTTTAAGCATATCATCCACAAACTTTGACTTATCCGCGATACCAATATGTATCTCCTTTATACCAAGGTACTCGAGTCTTCTTTTTGATTCTTCTGATATTGCTCCTGAAATTATAAAAACACGGTAGCCATTTTTCATCGCCATTTGCAAACCGAAACCATCTTTGACATGCATTTGCCTTGCCTGCAAGCCATCAGGTAACACAAGCACGGTGCCATCAGTAAGTACACCATCAATATCAAAAATAAACGTGGTAACTTTTTTGAATTCGGCAAGAACGTTCATAATGTGCTAATATACTGATGTGATAATTTGATAATGCAAATATGCAAAGATTTTAGTCAGCAGATGTTTTCATTAGCACATTAGCAAATAACCTAATTACTTCTGATTGTCTCTCCACTCATACACCCAGGCACTTTGTATCATTTCCAGGTGACCTTCAGTGCTTTCTTCTTTTTTACCTTCAAAGTTGGGAATCTGCAGGATCCATTCAAGAAGATCTGTAAAACGTATACGATAAATTTTCCCTTCATTAAAATCATCGCCGAAACGTTCATATAACTTTTGTGCAATGTCTTCATGATCGGCCCAGTGTATCGGTGGTTCAAAGTGAGTCATAAATTGTTTTATTCTCCTAAAAATTGTGTTTGATCGGGTAAAGTTATTTCTATTTCACCATCACCATCCAATAAAAGGGATTGACAACCCAATCTTGAATTCAACCTGGGGTTCACGGCCCTGTCAATAAAATCTTCTTCTTTGTCAGTTATCTCATCGATAAAATCCATTCCCTTATCTATATATAAATGGCAGGTGGTGCATGCACAAACGCCACCACAATTATGATGGAGTTCGATATCATTTTTAAGGCATATCTCCAACAAAGTTTGGTTAGGCTCAAGGTTTTCGAATGTTACCGGTGCCACTCCTTTCTCTTCAAAATTGATCTTCAACTTATACATCTATTGTCTTTTGGCCTGCAAATGTAACTGTAAAAAGAAAAATGACAGTTACTTGTTTGGGAAAAGTAAATGCCGGGTTAAAAATGAGGATATAATCAACCTTTAAACTCTTTAATACTTGTGGTTAATACCTCATAAACTTTCTTTAATTGAGGATGAGATTGCAGCAATGCGAGGTGCTTTTCAATTGTCTCTTCATCGTGGCGGGAGGCCGGACCGGTTTGTAATTCAGATGGAGAAGAGTTTCTGATCCTTGAAACAGTTTCTTCTATTAATGGCATTAGTTCTTTGAACTGGATCCCTTCTTTTTTGCAATAATTTTCAGCGAGAGCATAAAGATGATTGGTAAAATTGTTTACGAATACTGCAGCTACATGCAATTTCAATCTCGCATCATCACCAGCCTGGGTAACATGCTTCGGAGAAATTGAATTGGCCAATACTTCAAGTTTCTTTTTTGTCATCTCATCGCTGCCATCAAAAAAAATCGGGGCTTCGGGCAGGCTGAGATCATCTTTATGTAATGTTTGTAAAGGATAAAAAACTCCATAATGATCAGTAACATTTTTTAAAACATCCTTTGACACAGATGCCGCTGTATGAGCAACAACTTTTCGTGGCAATTGCAGGTCACTAACCACATCTTCAATGGCATCATCACTTACTGCTATTATATATACGTCTGCATTTCGGTTAATAATACTTGAATAGTTGGTGCTTTCAGTATCCCATTCGTATGCAAGCTTACTTGCAACAGATGCATTACGGCTCACGATCTGCAAAATGTTGTGTCCTGCCGCTTTAAATTTTCTTCCTAACACTGCTGCAACATTTCCGGAGCCAAGGATTACAATATCCATAAGTACATTTGTAGTATGACAAAGTTAGGGCAACAGATAGCGATTGGGTATTACCGCACAAAATTTAAAGTTCTTTCTGCAATATCGAATAAAAAAGCTGCAGAGCTGGCCTTGGACCTGTTTACTACTCCACAACTTCGGTATAAAAAACAGTTACCTGATATCTTTAAAGAAGCCGAAAAATTACAATTCAAACACTACGGTGAGACGGTGACCGGCTATCGTTGGAATCGTGGTGGGCACCGAAAAGTATTGATCGTTCATGGTTTTAATTCTTCTGTTGCAAAATTTGACCTTTACATTAAGCCGCTAATGAGAAAAGGATACGAAGTGCTGGCATTCGATGCACCGGCCCACGGCTTTAGTACAGGTAAAACGCTGAATGCTGTTGTTTTCAAAGACATGGTCAGTTATATTAATAAAGAATACGGCCCGATCAGGTCTTTTATGGGTCATTCATTCGGATGTCTCGCTATTTGTCTTGCACTTGAAGAAATAGAACATAATGAAGATCATCATGTGGTATTAATAGCTCCTGCCACCGAATCAAAAACGGCTATCGACATATTCTTTTCATTTATGCGATTAAATGAAGATGTAAGAAAAGAATTTGACGACTACATTTTTAAATTGAGAAATAAACCGACCGATTGGTATTCGGTAAGCAGGGCTGTAAAGAATTTAAAAGCAAAAATCCTATGGTGCCATGATGAAGATGATACAATGACGCCCTGGTCTGATGCAAAAAAAGTCATGGATGAGCAGCATTACAATATTGAATTCCTTGTTACAAAAGGATTTGGTCACAGGAGGATTTACAGGGAGAATAAAGTCTCAAAAGCAATTATAGAGTTCCTTTGATCCTTACATTCCGGACATTGTATCTTTCTTTTTGCCCGTTTGATCCAATGCGGTTTTTAGTCCTTTAGCTAACAGTTCGGCATTTCCAACCCCCCAATAATGTAAAAAGAAAACTCTTGGTTCTTCATGCACCATGTGATTATGTACGGCCACTACTTCTATTCCATTTTCAACTAATGCTTTAATAACCGGAGCTACTTCATCTTCCAACATTGTAAAATCGCCCGCAACTGCGGCCTTTTCTGGTGTTCCCTGCCAGGCGGCCCAGGTATTAAAGCCCAAAAAACTGCTAACCGGTATTCCGTGTTCCTGTAACGATACGTCTGGCCGGCCAATAGTATATTTATAAACTCCCTTATTCATTTCACCTTTATGACCGATAATGGAATCAAGCATTGTAATATTTAATGAATTGCTTACACTGTCTGCCGGCCCCGACTTTGGATCTATCCCTCTTGATACTTTTACTTTATCAAAGATCGCTTTCACACTCATAGATAACTTTTCAATTTTTCCTTTTCCATCAATATGCATGTACATCACATTGGGTCTGTTGCGAACAAAATGATTGTGTATTGCTGTAATGGCGAACCCTTGCCTGATAACTTCCTCTTGTACGGGTTTTAGATCATTTTCTGTAACGATTATATCTCCCATCACCATCGCACTGTCTGCACAAGGCGTAAATGCTGCCCAGCTTCCCAAACCCATCGGGGGAATAATTTTAAACCCATCGACAATAATACGCAGATCATTTTGAGGAACTGTTATCTTATACTCACCGTTTTTTTCCACCCCTTTCATTTGCGTTACTTCTTCAATTATCTGAATATCTAGCTTACTACCAGGCGGACAAGAAATTATTTCCTTTTTCAGATCATTGCTTCCCGTATTGGTAACAGAATCTGTTTGTTGATTGCACCCAGTCAAAAATGTAAACCCAATACACGGTAAGAACAGAAAAGACTTCATATTTATTCAATTTAATCGGACGATAATTTTCATCTATAACCAGTATTTTATCAACAGCCCCGCTACTGCACCAATAAGAATAATATACTGCTCCCGGATTTTCTTGCTGTAAATTAAAGCAAATGCAGTTGCCATGGCTATCAAGGTTGTGGGAATATCTATAACACTTCGTGTAGCAATTACAATTACTGCACCAGCCAATGCACCAATAACGGCAGCTGTAATTCCATCAACAAAGGCTTTAATGCTTTTATTACCTGCAATCTTTTTAAAATATGGAGCAGGCAAAATAGTAAACAGATAACAGGGGAGAAACGTTGCGAATGCTGCAACGCAGGCTCCGGGAAAGCCAGCAACCAAATAACCAATAAAGCCAACAGTGATAACAACAGGACCGGGAGTGATCATGGCAACTGCAACAGCATCTAAAAACTCTTGTTCTGTCAGCCAATGATGTTCCACTACCACCCCGCTATAAAGAAATGGAACAATCGCTAAACCACTTCCAAAAACAAATGCACCTGCTTTTGTAAAAAACACGGCTATTTTACCGAGTGTGTTTATTTCAAAATCCCAAAACCCGATTTGTAAGAGAATAAAAGTATTCGCTGTTTTTTTTGTCAACCATTTTGGTGGTGCTTTAATGAACATATATAATATACCTGCTCCAATGAATAACAATGCTTCTTCTCTTGCGGTTGCAACTGTTACAGTAGCAGAAATAATAAAAAACAACCACAGCTGGTACTTATCTTTCAAAGATTGGATGTCTAATTTACCAATTGATTTTATTGTGAGTTTATAACAACTAATGACAATGATACCAATTACAGCTGCCCCTACCCCATAAAAAACAGCTTGCATCCAGGGAAGCCCCCCATAGAGCCTATAGGCGATTCCTAAAAGCACAACCATGATGAATGAAGGCAAAACGAAAGCAAGACCTGCCAGCGTAGCACCTAATGCCCGGTAATGAACAAATCCAAGATAAATTCCTAATTGGGCTGCCAATGGCCCCGGTGCTAATTGCGCTAGAGCCAACCCCTGTTTATATTCCTCTTCCGAGATCCATTTACGATTTTCAACGAGGTCACGATGCATATAGCCTACTAATGCAACGGGTCCTCCAAAACCAATAGTACCTAATTTGAGAAAATATTTTGCCAGCTGAGCTAATGAATAGGCATGTTTGGTTTCTTGTTCCATTTTTTTCGTTTACTGCTATGCATGTCTATGACATCACTTATTCTCTTGAGTATTCTTCCTCAAGCCAGCCAACCGTACCGTCTTCCAAATAAAAAACATTGGCGAAGCCCAAAGCGGCAATTGTTTCGGCCGCATTTTGTGAACGTTCAAGTCCTTTGGTACAGATACAAACAATAGTATCATTCGTGTCCAGTTTTGCAATATTCTCAGTAATTGTTTCTGCAGGCATATTGAACGAACCCGGGACATGCATTTTCTCAAATTCTGCAGGTGGACGTATATCAATAAGCTTTACAGTGCCGTTTTGTTGCTGCAGCTTTTCAATCTGTTGTTTAGTAATTGGCTGTTGCATGAACATTTTATTATATAAAAATTCAGATCAGGTATCAGAAAAATTCAAAGCTGCTCCAATTTTATTTACCATGGCTTTTTCATAAACAATAGCTGCTGCAGCTACATCCTGCAATGCAGTTCCCGTACTATCAAAAATAATTATCTCCTTATCTGACTCCCGTCCCGCTCTTTGTCCCGTAACTATATGCCCAAGCTCAGCATGAATACTATCAATACTTGTCAATCCCTGTTCGATCGCATGATGAAGTTCTCCAATCCTGGCGGATTGTTCGGCAATGTCAACTACAACCTTAGCGGCGGCTACTAAATCTGCAAACAACTCCTGCTTTTCTTCACTATCAGATCCAACAGCAGCAATAAAAGTTCCCGGCATAATATCTTCTGCATGTATAAATGGTTTTTTGGAAGTAGTACAGGTAACACAGATTTGGCTTTGGATAAGTGCATCATGCAGGTCGGTTGCTGTTATTGCAATGACTTTGATCTCATTTGAAAATTCATGACAAAACTTTTCCGCTTGTAATGGATCAATATCAAAAGCATATATCCTTTCAAGTTTTCGCACTTCCAATAATGCCTTCAGAGAAATTTTTCCCTGGTTACCACATCCGCAAATGGTAGCAACTTTGGCATCCGGCAACGCAAGATATTTTGCAGCAATACCAGTCGCAGCTCCAGTCCTTAAAATTGTTATTTCAATTGAATCCATCAACGATAGAAGTCTCCCATTGGTCGCGTCGCAAAAAATAACAACGCCCTGGATCGTGGGAAGACCATTTTGCTTTGAGTTATCAGGAAAATTAGCATTTGTCTTTGCTGCGAAATATGTTTTATGCGACACTAATACACCCGTCTTAATATGAAAGCCTCCATTATCAACATGAATACCCAGTACTTTCGGAGGCATCATTTTTCCATTAGCATATAAACCAAATGCGGTTTCAACTGCAACCATGCATTCAGAAATGGTTAAAAGATTGGCTATATCCTTTCGGGTTAAAAGTAAAGTTTCAGTCTTTTCCATTGTAAGTCAAAGACGCAATGTACTCGTACAGAAATCCTGAAAATAGGATGGAAATAACTTTTTGTATCCTAATTACTTTTTTTGATCTTTTTTCTATACGAGGATGGGTTCTGACCAGTATGCTTTTTGAATATCCTTGTAAAATGGCTTTGATCCGAAAAGCCGGTCAGATAGGCTATTTCTGTCAATGAATAAGGGCTAGTCCTCATTAACCCGATAGCCTTTTCAATACGCATCTTTCTCGTGTATTCACCAAAGGAAAGATTGTTGAAGTGTTTGGAAAATTCACGGGATAAGTAAGATGGATTAATGTCAAGGCTTTTTGAGATGTTGGTCAAACTTAAATTGGTATCAATCTGGTCTTGTATTATTTCTTTTAATTCTCTTACCCAATCAGGAGTTTTCTTTTGCTTTGCTTTTTGTTTTATGAATTTGTTGAAAACATCGATGAATAAATGGTCAACAGGATTCTGTGTATGTTTTTCATTTTGCAAATGCTTAGCCCAACTATACAAGGCATCATAGATCATCATTCCTTTTTCCAATAATTCGTAATCATCTTTTACATTGTAAGCCAAACCTGCCGAAATTGCCCATAGGCCTGATGCCTGGCTTGCTATGTCGTGCCTGTCTGTATCGGCTCCCCTAACGATAACAGCCAATGTATGCAAAGCAAGATCCTTGATGTTATATTTTTCAAGAATGTAATCGAAAGTGCATTTATCATCATGATGGGAAAACTCTACATCCGGAACATCAAAAGGAGTAGCATTTAGTTTTTTAGCCTGCTCTTTTACAGTATCATCGGGTACATAGATAAACTCCGCTTCCCTATCTATAAAGTTTTTAATAAGCCACGGACAGGCAATACGGTCAATCTTCGGCCTCTCTCTCGTTATCCATTTCATTCAGGTATTATTTAGTTCTTTTTAAAGTTAGATAATAAATCCACCTGAGCTTTTATCTCGTTACTTTTATTACATGAAAATGAAAAAGTCCATTATTACTTTCTGCAGTTTCCATGTAATCCTTATTTTCAGTTGTGCAAAAAAGGAAACCTACCGACAAATGACTACCCCAACGAAAATGATTTATTCTTACCTGGCACTCGGAGATTCATATACTATCGGCGAAAGTGTTCCTGCTCCTGATAATTTTCCAAATAAAACAGTACAACTACTGAAAAATGCCGGATATGATCTTAAGCCTGCTGAAATCCTTGCAAAGACTGGTTGGACGACTGATGAACTTCAAAATAATATAAACAATCACACATTTACAATTCCTTATGATATTGTCACTTTGTTGATCGGTGTAAACAATCAATATCGTGGCCGGCCGGTTGAAACTTATAAACCAGAGTTTGAAAATTTGTTAAAGCAAGCAATACAGTTTGCCGGCGGCAAAGCTGAGCATGTGATCGTATTATCAATTCCTGATTGGGGAGTTACTCCATTTGCCGTAGGAAGAGACAGAGATCAGATCGCAAGAGAGATTGATGGTTACAATGCAGCCAATAAAAATATTTCAGACAGATATAATGTTCATTATATAGATATAACTCCATGGACCAGAGAAGCGGCTAATGACCTTTCATTAGTTGCAGGCGATGGATTGCATCCATCCGCCAAAGAATATAAACGGTGGTCAGAAAAACTTACCGATAAAATAAAGGCCATTATTCAATAGCTAAAAAACATAACTTTCGGTCATGAAAAAGTATTTCCTGATCGTTGTTGGGTTTATTGCGCTGAATGTTTCGGCGCAGAATGTCACCATTTCAAAAGATATAAAAAAGGCGATGGATAGAATTGATACCAACACTATCCGGTCACATATAGCATACTTAGCCGATGATAAATTAAAAGGTCGGCTGCCCGGCACTGACGGCTATCAAATGGCGGTTGATTACGTAATCGACCAATATAAAAAGATCGGTTTAACACCCGGAGGTGACAATGGTGGTTTTACTCAAAAACTTTTGATTAGAAAATCCGTCGTCGATAATAGTTCAGCCGTGGCAGTATTAAAAGATAAGTTTGGCAATACGGATTCATTGACTTTCCTGAAAGATTTTGCACCGGCTCCTCATCCAATAAATAAAAATGCAGCTGCAGAGGGTCAATTGGTTTTTGCGGGCTATGGTGTTGAGATCCCGGGTGGCTATTCTGATTACAAAGGAATAGATGTAAAAGGAAAAATTGTCGTCCTGATTGCGGGTGCACCTGATGGATTACATTCAACCGTTACAGCGCATTTTTCAAATGGCGGAAATAAAATGACAGTTGCCTATGAAAAAGGAGCAATTGGTGTGGTCATGTATAGTCCGCAGAATCGTCCATCAACTAATCCAAATCCAACACTGCAATCAAACACAACAATAAATCCAGAAAAAACTACTGCTTTTAGCCGCGGTTTTGTTGGAAATCTGAATGTAGCTGTAAATGCTGCCACACCGTTTATGAGGAGGCTTTTTATGAATTCAGGAAAGAACATGCAACAGGTACTGGCTGATATCAAAAAAGGAAAGTCTTCATCATTTGAATTTGGATATAGTCTCTCCGTTAGTTATTCAACTATTCATAATGATATTGAAAGTTATAATGTAATAGGATTGATACCTGGTGCGGATAAAATATTAAAGAATGAATATGTTGTTCATTCCGCACATCTCGATCATGTTGGTATTGGCCGGGCGGTTGATGGGGATTCGATTTACAATGGAGCTCATGATAATGCGTCAGGAGTTGCATCATTGCTGGAGATCGCAAGGGTATATAAATCTTCTGGTGCAAAACCTAAACGTTCGATCTTAATTGTGATGGTGACAGCTGAAGAAATGGGTTTACTTGGCTCTTCTTATTTTGCGGCGAATCCAACAGTTCCAAAAGCTTCAATTGTTGCAGATGTAAATACAGATATGC
>CBFGXP010000095.1:0-14192 GCA_965652775.1 uncultured bacterium | reverse complement strand
ATGTGGCTGCATGGGATTGGTTAATGAATAAAAACTGGCGGCTGCACCTGGAAGGATATATGCAGCATTTATCTGATATTCCGATTGTCAATGATGTCAACCGCACTTTCTGGCTTTTGAATATGCAGGATGGTTATGCCAATGAAGCACTTGTTAGTAAAGGCAAAGGACAAAATTTTGGAGCAGATATAACATTGGAAAAGTTTTTTTCGAAAGGATGGTTTTTGCTGACCGGGTTTTCCATTTTTAATTCCACTTACGAGCCACTGAATGGCGAATCATACAATACCCAATATAATAGTAGTACAGCGGGAAATCTTACAGCCGGAAGAGAATGGAAGTGGAGAAAGAATAAAACTTTTACAGCCGGAAGTAAAATGATCTATAACGGCGGTATGCCAATTACCCCGTTACTTGCAGGCGCGCCGGTCAATTCAAGAGATCCTGTATTAGACGAATCAAAACCTTATAGCCAACATGTGCCAACTTATTTCAGAATGGATATCCGTTTTGCGCTACGAACCGATAAAAAGAAGATCGCTTCAACCTTAGCATTGGATATCCAGAATTTACTGGGCATAAAAAATACTGATGCTCTCGCCTATGATTATAATCCTGATACGCATCAGTGGGAGTATAACAAACTTTCAGGTTTTGTTCCTGTGATCAGTTACCAGTTGCATTTTTAGAATCGGATCTGTATTCTTTTTAATCGTTTACTTCTATAAGTTTCTATTCAAGATGATATTCCTTCTTAAGTAACTCCAATAATCCGGCAGCCTGTTTCAAAAGTAATCTCAGATCACGCCTGTTTCCCTTATTGATACCATTTAATCCATATATCCTGTAGTTCCATTCTGAAAGTTCCCGGTCAGTATATGGTTGGAGAGAAGCATTATCCGGAGGTGGTCTGACAATAGCAGCATTCTCGTCAATCATCTCACTAAAAACAAGTGCATCAAAAATTTTTGCTCCTGCCGTTCTGTAATGTTCGATCTGGTTCTCTTCTACCGCATATTGCCCCAGCATATTTCTTACGTTTATATCATATTTTGCAATGCTGTCAACGACAGCACGATTGCGGATCAATCGCAAGGCTCCGGAATTTTTTAGCTGCTGCATGGTGCCGTCATTAGGAACAAACCTGTATGGAAGCGTACGACCAATAAGCACTGCGTACGGATAGATCTGTTTTATAAAGTAGGCCCGTCTGGGACTATTCATCATATTCGAAATTGAATCCAGCATTAGTTCTTTTACCGTTCTCGCATGAATGATCTTTGCAATATTTGCTGTATCCGATCTTATATCATTGAACAATGAGTTGATAAACTGTTTTTCTCTTTGGTGTTCTATATAATGCTCCCGCTGATTCTCCACAAAAAAACCAAGCGTTACTGCCAGGAATAACATTAAGAATTCCCAGAAATAATGCGTCCATTTTTTGCGTGGTGTATGACTATGATGATGAACTTCCATAATTTGCTATTTGTTTCTCATTCGATTTATACCTGCGTACTAGTGCTTACTACTCTCTGCCAGGTTATACTCCTTCTTTATAAAGTCTTTAATTCGACCTGCTTCTTCCTTCAAAAACTCAATTCTTTTCGCTAAAGCAAGATTGAGTGTTTTAATTCTGTCTATTTCTATCAAACAATTGTTAATGATATCGGGATCCGCCTTGCGGAGATATATCACATCAGGTACATTAATAATTGCATTTGAAGTATCTATTATTCTGGAAAAGTCTTTAGCGTTTAATAATGGCATATAAGCTTGTCGCAACGTTCTTCTGTTAATTATACCTTCCTCATAAATAAACTGGAGTATCTCTGCAGTTCTGTAATAACCAACCATACTGTCTGAAACATATTTATTCTTGATCAACCGCATGCCGCCTGCATTCCGAAGCTGAACAATTGTTCTGTCATTTGGATACACGACGCCGGCAGAACTCCGTGTAATTCCTCGCAAATACATGTAAATCTTGTTTGCCGGTTGATTAATATTGATATCGGCCATTAACTTTTGAAGGGTGTCGGCCTGCAATGTCTGAGCTCTTAGAAAATTTATGTTTAATTGCAGATCCCTTTCGTCCCGGCTAAGGTCTTCATAAAATGACTGAATATATTTTTTTTCACGTTGATGCTCGATATAATGCTCGCGTTGGTTCTCGACAAAAAATCCAAGTGTTACAGCGAGAAATAGCATAAAAAATTCCCAGAAGTAATGCGTCCATTTTTTTCGGGGTGTATGTGGGTGATGATGGACTTCCATGAGTTAGTTCAATAACTGTTTAAATAAAAAATCATTCAAGATGATATTCTTTTTGAAGGAACGATAGAAGCTGAACAGCAGTGTATTTTATCCTTTCTTGTCGTGCACGAACGCCTCGAATAACGGTTTTTAAATATTGAGCGGCGGAAATAACTTTATTGATTGAAACCGCATCCTGCAATATCAGGGAAGGATTACCATTAGGCCTGTTGTAATTCGCAAAGTCAACCGTATCAATCTGGGAGTAAAAAACCTTTCCATCACAAACAGTTCCAATCAAATCTCTGAAATTATCCCTGATGCTTCTCTCGTCTTCATTCAACGTGAACAGGTATCTTAATTGCTGATCGTAATACATAATACTATCTGATATGGATAATTTTCTGATCAGGCGGAGCGCTCCGGAATTTTTAAGCTGCTGGATCGTACGGTCATTTGGAGAAAAGTATTGGGGACGGGTTACATTCCGTGCATAATAGTAAATATCATTGCCATATTTTTGATACTCCGCTCTTGAAAGATACATGATGAGAGAGTCAAGCATTTTTTCCTTGCTTCTTTTATATGCAATAGTTTCTGTCAGTTGTGCCGTGTCACTTTTAAGGTCTTCCACCATCGTAGAAATAAACTGTCTTTCTCGCTTATGCTCTATGTAATGCTCACGTTGATTTTCTACAAAAAAACCAAGTGTTACAGCAAGAAATAACATCAAAAACTCCCACAAATAATGGGTCCATTTTTTTCGCGGGCTGTGAGTGTGGGCATGTACCTCCATTTAGGTGTAAGGTTTAGGTTTTGAGTCTTAAGTTACGAAACTCATAGTCCAGCTTGCAGCTTTTTCATTCCAGATGATACTCTTTTTTTATAAGTTGAATAAGATTTTTTCCATTACTTACCTGACTGTCAACACGCCGCTGTTTGTAGTTAAATTTCAAGAGATCGCTCATATGCGAAATACGGTTAGCAAATTCAATTAAAACAGCCGGGTTTTTAGTCAACAACGCTGGATCGCCCTTGGATGGTTCTAAAGGAAACCCTAAAGAAAAATCTTCTTTATGTTTATAGTACTTATTGTTGAATATGACAAAAGAAATGTCTTTAGCTCTATCGCGGTGAACATTAATATTATGCTTTGTTTCGTACAGCAATTCTGTTATGCTCCAGTAATAAATAATGGAGTCCGCAACGAGTTTCTTTCGTATAAGCCGCATTCCACCAGAGTTTGTCAATTGCAATTCTGTACGATTGATTAGTTTCAGGGTCAGTGGATAAAGATATCTTCGCTGCAGTTCATACATTTTCGTGACTTGTAACTGACCAGGCTCTCCCTCATAAATGATTTCAGTCAGGGAATCCAATTTTTCATATTGTGTCTTTACAAGTTTCGATTCATTTTCCAGGCTTGCAAGATCTTTTTCAAGGTCTTCAACCATTGACTTCATGAATTGCTTTTCCCGTTGATTTTCTATTACATGTTCCAATTGGTACTCTGCCAAAAAACCACAGAACACGGCCAGGAACAGCATTAAGAACTCCCAGAAATAATGGGTCCATTTTTTTCTTGGAGTGTGAGTATGCTGATGGACTTCCATAGATTATTTTATTTCAGGCGGTACTCTTTTTTTAATAACTCTATTAAACCTGAAGCTTGCTCTTTGTATTTAAGCAAACTTTTCCGGGTGATTATACTCTGACTATAAAGAAAGTGAACAAGTGTACAAAGGTGATTGATCGTTTGCTGATCTTTTGTAATAAGTGGTTTTAAAAATACGGGTGAAATCACCGTCTTATCCATATCATCACCTGTTGAATCGATCATGGTCAATAAAACACTGGCATCAAAAACGTTTCCCACCGTATTTCTGAATGCGACCCTTGTTTCTATTTCGGTTTGGCGGTTTTCGGCATAGGCTTCCATTGCAGCATTATAAGCTACAATGCTTTCAGCGATCTTTGCTTTTTGGATGAGACGCAATGCGCCTGAGTTTTTTAACTGGTTCATCGTAGCGTCTGTTGAATAGAAAATTGTATTCATGCGGGGCATCTGGCGGGCAAAGTAATATAGATCAGCGAGGTGCTTATCCCGGTCCGGAGAATACATCATCGTGATCAGCTGATGTGCCTGCCTTTCACGTTGAAGCCGGAGAGCTATTGATATGTTATAATTGGCCGTGTCCCTGGCAAGATCCTGTACCAGGTTTTGCATATATTTTTTTTCCCGCTGGCCCTCGATGTAATGCTCTCTTTGGTTTTCGACAAAAAACCCAAGTGTTACGGCAAGGAACAGCATAAAGAATTCCCAGAAATAATGCGTCCATTTCTTTCTTGGCGTATGTGAGTGATGATGGACTTCCATTGTTTTTTGAAATTAAAACCCCTACTAATCTAAGATTTTCTTCCCTATCTATCCGTAGCTTGTTTATTCAAAGCAGTTCCTTAACTTGTAAATCTTCTTACAAACCGTTATACCTCCCTCTGAATCCTTTCTTTGCTTACTAAAAAACTTTTTTATGAAACAAAAATCACTGCTTATCATTTTAATTTTTATTTCAACTTTCGTCGTGGGCATCACAGAAGGAGTTGCTCAAACAAAAACTAACTGGAGCCCTGAGCAATGTTTAAAAATGAAAAATATTTCGGCCGTAGTTCCATCACCTGATGGAAGCAGGGTTTTATACACAGTAAGGGAAGCGGTAATGACAGATGACCGCAGTGAATATGTGAACCAGGTATTTTTATGCAACAGCGATGGCAGCAACACAATTCAATTGACCAAAGGAGATAAGAATTCTTCCAATCCTAAATGGAGCCCTGATGGAAAATGGATCGCTTTTACTTCTTCAAGAGATGGGAAAAATAACTTGTATGTTCTCCCGGTAGGGGGCGGCGAGTCTGAAAAGATCACTGATGTAAAGTCAGGCGTTGGTAATTATGACTGGAGTCGTGATGGCAATATGATCGCATTTACCATGGCAGATGCTGCAGCTGACAAAGAAGAAAAAAATAAAAAATCAAAAAATGACTGGTATTTTATGGATGAGGTGATAAAACAAAACCGGTTATTTATTGTATGGCTGAATGAAAAAGATTCCAGCGGAAAGAAGAAGCAAAAGCAGATCGTAAAAGAAGATTATAACGTCAATGCATTTGACTGGAGCCCTGACGGTAAAAGTATTGCTTACAGTCATGGTAAATCACCCGAGGTAAATGATAATGTATACAGCGATATTTCATTGGTTGATATTGAAAGTGGAAAGACTAAATCAATTGCCGCAACGGGTGCTGGTGAATCAAATCCATCTTTTAGTCCAGATGGAAAACTAATTGCTTATTATTCCACTGAAGATCCTGTCGATTGGGCAGGACCGCGTCATGCAAAAATTTACTCTGTGGCTGATGGAAAAGTTTGGAAATTAAAAGCAACGCCCGATGAGAATGGAGGTATAGTCGGTTGGACTGCAGATGGAAAAAACGTTATATGGTACGAGGCAAACAAAACATTAAATGGGGTGTACCTCTTAAGTACTGATGGTAAGTCCGTCACCGAATGGAATAAAGATTCCAAAGACCTGATGGGTGCAGTTACGCTAAATAATAATGGTACACATGCCGGTTTTATATTACAAAATCCCTCACAATTACCGGAGGCGTATTTAAGCAGAATAGACAATTTTTCGCCGGTAAAAATTACGAGTCTGAATGCCGGTAATGCAAACAACCCTTTACCAAAAACAGAATTGATAAGATGGAAGGGCGCCGATGGAAAAGAGATCGAAGGCTTACTTACTTACCCCCTGAATTATAAGCCAGGAACAAAAGTTCCTTTTATATTAAATGTTCATGGCGGACCTGCAGGAGTTTTTCAGCAAACATGTGTTGCCGGAAATTCGGGTGCCTACCCCATCGCAGCATTTGCTGAAATGGGTTATGCAGTTCTTCGTCCTAATCCCCGTGGCTCATCTGGTTATGGAACGGAATTTCGTACAGCCAACCGTGCGGATTGGGGCGGAAAAGATTTTATAGACCTGATGGCTGGCGTAGATGCCGTGATAAAAATGGGCGTTGCAGATGAAAGCAAAATGGGAGTGATGGGCTGGAGCTATGGAGGTTTCATGAGCAGTTGGATCGTTGGTCATACGGATCGTTTCAAAGTCGCATCGATCGGCGCACCGGTTGTTGACCTTGCACATCAAAATCTTACTGATGATATTGAAGGTTTTCTTCCTTCTTACTTTAAAACTGATCCCTGGAATGATTGGAGCCTGTATGATAAACATTCACCATTGCGCTTTGTACAAAATGTAAAAACACCGGTTTTGTTACAGCATTGCGAAGGTGATCAACGTGTGCCGATAAGTAATGCGATCATGTTTTACAATGCACTGCGTCGCAGAAGTGTACCGGTGCGTATGCTTGCAATGCCACGGCAAGGTCACGGTCCGGTAGAACCAACAATGGTGTTGAAGACCATGCAGACAAATGTGGAGTGGTTTGAAAAACATATCGGGAACAAAAAAAGTTTTTAAAAAAACTAAGAATAATAATATCGTCCACACATTTAATCACCTCAAAACTCTCTATCATGGAAACAACGATTTCAAAAAAGGTTTCCCTGCAGGAAACTGAAAAAAATTTTAAAGCCTACTTTGAGTCACATGATGTGCAGTATGTAGCCGAAGATGCTGTTTTTGTTAATATGGGAACGGGTGAAGAAACCCGTGGCCGCGAAGCCATAGGCGGCATGTTAAATTATATCTATCATGTAGCATTTGATGCACATGCAGAAACGATCAGCTACCTGGTGACCGAAGACAGGGCCATGCTTGAAGGGTATTTTATTGGCAGACATATCGGTGAGTTTGCAGGCATAGCCGCCACCAACCGGGAGGTAAAAGTTCCACTCTGTGTGACGTATGAACTTGAAAACGGGCTTATTAAATCCGGCAGGGTGTATATGTTAGGTGATGTGATGATGCGACAACTAACGCAATAAGCATTCAGAACAAGACACACCAAAACCAACTCCATGGCGGATCCACCAATGACAAAGCTGGCTGCACCCGTAGCACAGCAAGAAAGAATTACAATACTCGATAGTCTTCGGGGCATTGCAATTCTGGGAATTTTATTAATGAATATTCCCGGCTTTGGCTTACCAGAGGTTCAGACATCCGATCCATCGGTATTTAATGAAACAGGCATTAATTATAAAACATGGTATGTAGTCGATTGGGCTTTGGCAGGCACGCAACGGGCTATTTTCTCAATGCTATTTGGAGCAGGAATCATTCTTTTTATTTCCAGGCTTGAAAAAAGAATGAGTGGGATGGAACCGGCTATTTATTTTTTCCGCCGGCAAATGTGGCTATTAGCCTTTGGATTGTTCAATGCATTTGTGTTACTATGGTTTTGGGATATCTTGTATGCTTACGCTATTTTCGGAATGCTTCTTTTCATTTTCTATCGCAAATCACCAGGAACATTATTAATACTTGCTTTCGTTTGTTTAGTGTTGATGACGGTAAGAGAAAATGTAGACCTGTATCGTGGCAAACAAGTAATTAAAAAAGGTGACGCTATTGCAAAGATTGATACCACAAAAACAAAGCTCACCATTCAGCAGCAAGATGATCTCGGAGCGTTCACCGGCATGAAGGAAGAATCTTCCAAAGAAGCCAAAGTAAAAAAAGCAGAAAAGGAAATAAGTGCGATCGGCGGCAATTATGCATCCTTATACAAAGTGCAAAGTGATAAAAGTGTTCATGTAGAATTATACTATACCTATTTTCTCGCATGGGATGTATTGCTATTTATGTTCTTAGGCATGGCATTTTTTAAAACCGGACTAATGACCGGCAATACATCATCCAAACTTTATTGGCTCCTGTTTATTGGCGGACTCGGCCTGGGTCTCGTGTTATCTAATTTCAACCAGAAGGCCGTCGTCGATAATCATTTCAGCCAATACGAATACACAAAAAATGTTTCCTTTAATTTTTACCAGGTTCAGCGAATGTTACGATCGCTTGGCTTCTTTGGATTGATCATGCTAATGTATAAATCTGGTTTCTTCAAATGGTTCTTTGCATTGTTCCGTCCTGTTGGGCAAATGGCTTTTACAAATTATCTGATGCAATCAGTGATCGGCGGGCTGTTCTTTTATGGAATAGGCTTAGACTATTTTGGAAAACTGGAAAGATATCAGTTGTACATATTCGTTGGTGCTGTTTGGTTGCTGCAGATTATCTGGAGTCATATCTGGCTTCGTTATTTTCGCTTTGGCCCGCTGGAGTGGCTGTGGCGAAGTCTTACCTACTGGGAAAAACAACCCATCAAAAAAAATATTGCTGCACCAGCTACATTGGAAATGGCTTAAAAACTTATCGCAGTTTAGTTTCCGAAATACAGCCGAAGAAAGGCAAACAGTTTCTTATTTTTACGTCATGCGTCAATTAGCAGCTATTCTTTTTGCAGACATGACGGGCTATACTGCACTGATGCAGGATAACGAGCATCTTGCCCGCCAGAAAAGAAAACGTTTCAGGGAAGTACTGGAGGCTGCCACTACAAGTCATGAAGGAAAAATTTTACAGCATTATGGTGATGGTTCTCTCAGTATTTTTAGTAGTGTTATTAATAGTGTAAGCTGCGCTATTTCTATTCAACAGCAATTACAACTGGAACCGAAAGTGGAATTGCGTATTGGCATTCATACCGGCGATGTGGTGATAGAGGATGGATCTATTTTTGGCGATGGAGTCAATATTGCCTCACGTATCGAATCAATGGCGGTGCCTGGTGGGGTTTTTATTTCAGAAAAAGTATATGATGAAATAAAAAATCATGAGAACATAAAAACCCGTGACCTTGGTTTTTTTGAATTGAAAAATGTAAAACAACCGGTTCATCTTTACGCAATAGCAAACGAAGGGATCAAAGTGCCCTCCCGCGATGAATTAAAAGGAAAAACAAAACAACCCACGAACCGTCTAGCCGTGTTGCCTTTTGTAAACATGAGTGCTGATCCGGAGAATGAGTATTTCAGTGACGGCATTACAGAAGAATTATTGAATGCATTGACAAAAGTGGACGGCTTGCAGGTTACCTCGCGTACTTCCGCTTTTGCGTTCAAAGGCAAACAGGACGATGTTCGCGAGATCGCTATTAAACTGAATGTTGATAAAGTACTCGAAGGGAGTGTAAGAAAATCCGGCAACAGGGTTCGTATCACAACACAATTGATCAACGCAGCGGATGGCTATCATATCTGGAGCGAAAATTATGACCGGGATCTTACGGATATTTTCGTTATACAGGATGAGATCAGCGCCATCATTGCAAATAAACTTAGAGAAAATCTTTCTTTGGGAAAACAAGCTGAGCAGTTAGTAAAGATTCCCACGAAAAATATTGAAGCTTATACGCTTTTTCTAAAAGGACTTTATTTCCGAAGCAAGATCACGCCGGCTGATATGCACAAAGCGATCGAGCTTTTTGAGGAGGCTATAAAACTCGAACCAAATTACGCGGAAGCCTATGCCTATATAGCCGGCACTTACGCCTATCTTGGAGCCACGGGCCAGGTGAGGCCTGAAAAGGCGTTCATGATAGTCAATGAATACAGCGAAAAAGCTTTACAACTCGATGACACGATCGCTGAAAGTCATTTGGCAAGAGCAAATGCCCATATGTTTTACAAATGGAACCCGAAAGCTGCATACGAGTCATTAAAAAAAGCCATTCAGCTTGCTCCGGCGCATTCGGAAGCTTATGATGTGTTTGGTTTATTTCACATACTGATTGGAAAAAAAGATGAGGCTATAAAAATCCTTGAAAAGGCCTCGCTAAATGATCCGTTAGCGCCACATCTTAACCATTTGTTAGCGGAAGCCTACATCATGAATAACCAGTATGATGATGCGATACGTATTGCGGACCGGCTGTTGGAAATGAATCCACAGATGAGAATAGCTCTTGAAACAAAAGGTTGGTGTTATGGATTGAAAGGCGATTGGCATAAAGCTGCAGAATATTTTACAGAAGTTCACCGGCTGACAAATCATCCATTGAAAGGCTTGGCTCCTCTTGGTTTTGCTTACGCCAGGTTGGGTGAAAAAGAAAAGGCGCTTGATATCATAAAAAAAATTGAACAACGACAAATTGAAGAACCAGATGCTGTTCTCGACCCTGACCTTATGATGGTATGGTGGTCATTGAGAGATCTTGATAAGACATATTATTACATGCACAAATGTATTGAACAGCAGATGGGACCATTTAATTATATGCTCGAGCTTCCTATGATGAAAGGTATAGAAGAGGATCCGCGAATAAAAGAATTGCTTGATAAAGTTCGGGACAGATATAGTGCATAAAAATTTTTATATATGAAAAAGATCTTTTCGTGGATATTGATGGCTTTGCCGGTTGTTTTTTGCGACAAAGTAAATTCACAAACAAAGGTTGCACCGACACGTTTTGATTCATCCTATAAGCCAGCGGCATTTTCTGATGCAAAGCGGATGGAAAAACTGAAACAAGTTTATCCGGTTATTGATAAAATTTTTAAAGACTATGCTGCCGCAAACCATTTGCCCGGCGTTGCGTATGGTTTAGTGGTCGATGGCAAATTAGTTCATAAAGGAAATATCGGCTATACCGATATTGAAAAGAAAATCCCTGTTACATCTTCATCATTATTTCGCATTGCAAGCATGAGTAAAAGTTTTGCATCAATGGGAATATTAAAATTGCGTGATGAAGGCAAGCTGAATTTGGATGATCCGGCTTATTTATACATTCCGGAATTAAAAAATCTGAAATATCCAACCGCGGATGCGCCACATATCACTGTTCGTCATTTAATGACACATGGCGCTGGATTTCCCGAAGATAATCCATGGGGTGATCGTCAACTTGCGGATACTGATAAAGACCTGATGGAATTTATTGGTAAACAAATTTCATTCAGTAATCCGCCGGATGTTGCTTATGAGTACAGCAATCTTGGGTTTGCATTGCTTGGAAAGATCATTACAAAGGTTTCGGGGATGCAATACCAGCAATACATAAAGCAAAATATTTTGGAACCATTGGGAATGAAAACAACAACTTATGAGTATGGTGATGTTGCTCCTGATAAACTGGCACACGGTTATCGCTGGTTAAATGAAAAATGGAATGAAGAAGAATTGCTCCATGATACAAAAGATGGTAGCTGGGGTGCAATGGGAGCAATGATCTCATCTATCGATGAGTTTGCCAGTTATATGGCGTTTCATTTGTCTGCATGGCCACCAAATAACACAAAAGACGATGGACCGATCAAAAGAAGTTCTGTACGGGAAATGCATCATCCATGGCGATGGAATGGATTTAACCCCAATTATAAATATCCGAACGGGAGAACTTGCGCCATTACTGCAGCTTATTGCTATGGATTGGGCTGGATGAAAGATTGCGATGGCAAAACTTATATTGCTCATAGTGGTGGCTTGCCGGGTTTTGGAAGCCAATGGCGCATCATGCCTGACTATGGAATCGGCATTGTATCTTTTGCCAACCGAACTTACTCTCCGATGGGTTATGTCAACCTGAAAATTCTGGACACAATTGTAAAAATTGCGCAGCTGCAGCCCATGCAATTACCGGCATCAAAAATTTTAGAACAAAGAAAGAATGACCTGGTAAAGATCTTACCCGACTGGAACAATGCCCAACAAAGCGGGATCTTTGCCGAAAACTTTTTTCCGGATTACCCGATCGACACATTGAAAAAATATGCAAGAGATCTTTATACAAAAGCAGGGAAAATAATTTCCGTTAAAGAAGTAAAAGCGGAAAATCAATTGCGGGGTTCATTTATAATGGAGGGAGAAAAGACAGATATTGAAATCTATTTTACGCTATCGCCTGAAAATCCGCCGCTGATACAGGAATATCATATAAGAGAAGTGCCAAAAATTCAAAGATAATCTCCCGACTCAAATAAGGATGATCACTTTATAAAGGCTTCAAGTTGCCTGAGAATGATTCCAAAATGCTGATGTGCATTATTATTCAGCAGTATGATCGTTTTTCTTTTTTCAATGAAACGGGTTATCTGTGTCTTGTAGCCAGGATTATCTCCATTATGTGAAACAACTTTTCCCAATACAGAATCGGTTCGTAACGACCAGCCAAAACCATAATTAGAAAGGGTGCCGTCATTTAATTTCATTGGTGTAAATGCGTCCTGCAATGTAGATTGCTTAATAAGCTTGTTTGTATACAAGGCCTTATCCCATTTTAGCAAGTCAGCCGCTGTAGAACTAATACGTCCCGGGCCTTTCCGGTTGCCGAGCCAGATAGTATAGTCGGACGAAGGAAATGAATCGGCCCGCATATATTTACTTCGTTCTTCAACATAAATATGTCCAATAGCAAAGTTGCCTGTTGCTTTCTTTTCTTCCAGTGTCCTTATATCGGTGCTTTTCATTTTAAGTTTCCTGAATATCCATTTACGGCATAGTTCTATATAATCTTTCCCACTTGCTTTCTCAGCAATGCTCGCCAGTAAAAGATAACCGGTATTGCTGTATTCATATTTTTCACCCGGCTCAAAACTTTTGGTTGGTGCATATTTATTTAGGTATTCAATGCAGTCAGGATTGCCGGCTACTTTACTTTTATCCCAATTCTTATCCATAATATCCTGGTAATCGGGTAACCCGCTTGTGTGTGTAAGCAAATGGCGGATCGTTATTCCTTTGTAAGGAATTTCAAGATACTTGCTGACAGAATCATCATAACCTAATATTCCTTTTTCCTTCAGCATCATGATGATCATTGCGGTGAATTGCTTGGAAACAGAAGCCAGTTCAAAAATGTCTGACGTTTGTAAAGGGATTTGATGCTGAAATTCACGATAACCAAACGCCCTGTGATAAACCGGGTTGGTATTTTTAGCTATCAATACAACCCCACTGAAATCTTTTTGTGAAGCAAATAATGAATCGAGTTTTTGTTGCTGAGCGAAAGCGTTGTTATAAAAAAAAAGAAACAGGATAATTTTTTTCATAATCGTAAAAGTCTTATTCAAGATCATATGTCTTGTTTATTATCGCTAATAAGTCCGTTGCTTGTTGTAATAATTTCCTCGTATCTCTACGCATCCCCTTAACTATAATCTTTACAGTATATACAGAATAGTTTAGATCCTGCAGATCCTGCTTATTAAAATCCAGCAGAGTCGGATTGCCTGCAGGTCTGCTCGAAACATTATTCTCATCAAGCATCTTATCAAACACAAGCGAATTGAAGATACGTTTAGCGACAAACCGGAAATCATAACCCGCCTCGGCTTCCTGCTGGCCAAGTGTTTCAATGTTTCGAACGCTAACATCATAATGAGTAATGCTGTCAACAATAGCCCGATGGCGGATCAGGCGTAGCCCTCCTGCATTTTTTAATTGTTGTAAGGTTCCATTGTTTGCAGTAAATCGTATATCAACCAATCTGCCAGTATGGATCGCATTAAAATAGATATTGCTTCCGTATTCTTTATAATTTGGCAAATTGATCAGGTATAACAGGGAATCTAATCTTTTTATCTTCTCATCTCTTCTCCGGATAACTGAATTTAATTGAGCTATATCGCTTCTAATATCATTCGCTAATGATCTGATAAATTGTTTTTCCCGATCCTTTTCAATTTTATGCTCCAATGTATATTCTGCAAGAAAACCGCAGAACACTGCAAGGAATAACATAAGAAACTCCCAGAAATAATGTGTCAATTTTTTCCTTGGCGTATGGGCATGGTGATGAACTTCCATCTCGTCTGTTTTTATTACAAATGATACTCGTTAATAATGAATTTTCTTATATCCTTCGCCCTTATTTTTAACTCTCCCATCCTTCTTCTGAGCGCAATA
>CBFGXP010000094.1:0-14474 GCA_965652775.1 uncultured bacterium | reverse complement strand
TTTACATGAAATGTCCATGTAGAGCCACGCTGCCAGATCTCAACAGGGAGTTTAAGATCGTGTACCTTGCCATTATCCTCTTTTATCTGGATCAAAACAGGCATTGGCATCTTTTCCAGGTTTTCAATTGTAATATTGACTCCATTGCTGGGGTCATTGCGGATATATTTTACATCCTTCAGTGATTGATCGAGTTTCCAGGTATTCAGCACCCATCCACGCCAAAACCAACCAAGATCTTCGCCGGAAACGTTTTCCATTGTATGAAAGAAATCCCAGGGCGTAGGGTGTTTAAATGCCCAGCGATTTATATATTCCCGGAAAGCAAGATCAAACCGATCTTTTCCAAGCACTACATCACGCAGCACATTCAGCATGATCGATGGTTTTTCATAAGCCGCAATACCAAGGTCATTCTGCCCGATCACATCCGGGGCATTGTATAATCCATCCATATCATCATGAAAAACAAAATTGGTAAGATCACCTGAGAAAAATGATGCAGAGGCAAACTCACCTTTGTTAAATTCGTCAGTTGAAAGACCATTAATAAATGTATTAAAGCCTTCATCCATCCATGCATATTTTCTTTCATTATTTCCAACGATCATCGGGAACCAGGTGTGACCAAATTCATGATCAGTTACTCCCCATAAACCACCTCCACTTGCGGTATAACCACAAAACACAATGCCCGGATATTCCATACCGCCAACAATACCTGCAACATTTGTAGCGGCAGCATAAGGATATTCAAACCACTTATTTGAATAATGTTCTATAGAACCTTTTACAAACTCAGTGCTGCGTTGCCAGCCATTTTTCTTAATACTTTCAACCGGGTATGCACTAATGGCCATTGATTTCTTACCGCTTGGTAAATTAATTCTGGCAGCATCCAGGACAAATGCTCTTGATGCGCCCCATGCAACATCTCTGGCATTTGCGATCTTGAATTTCCATGTGCAATTTGGTTTATTTGGTCTTGATGCGGCCTCTTTTATTTCTTTCTCACCACGAATGACAACTGTTTTATCACTGTTCTTTGCCTCAGCCCAACGTTTTTGTTGTTCTGCTGTATAGCAATCCTGCGGATTGAGCAATTCTCCGGAACCAACCACGATAAGATCAGAAGGAGCAGTAATTGTAAATTCTAAATCTCCATATTCGAGATAAAATTCTCCTTGCCCGATATAGGGTAACGTATTCCATCCCTGTATATCATCATATACACACAAGCGGGGAAACCATTGTGCCACTTCATATACTATTCCATTTTTTGTTTTCAACCTTCCCATACGGTCGGTCCCGTATTCAGGAACAGTAAATTCAAAACTGATCTTTAATTTTATCTTGCTTCCAGAAGCTTTTAATGCATCATTCAACCACACCTGCATTCTTGTATCTGTTACAATATATTTTGGAGTATACGGTTTTCCTCCTTCAACAGTTATTGACTTTATCACTTCGCCTTCAGTAAATTTTGTATTTGCCCAGCGACCACCAGCCTGTGTTGTAGTTGCGGAACCGCGGGAATCTTCACGATAAATATTCTGATCTAGCTGAAACCATAAAAATTTTAAATTATCCGGACTGTTATTGGTATAAGTAATTTCTACATCACCGATCACTTTATGAGAACCTGTATCTAAAGTTGCGTTGATCTTATAATCGGCACGGTTCTGCCAGTATTTTGGCCCCGGTTCACCACTTGCACTGCGAAAATCATTTCCAGGGTAGGGATAGAATTGCGGATAAAATGCTTCTTTGTTATCATATTTTGTTACCTGCGCATATTGCGTGATAGCAATTAATGATAAAACAAATCCAACAAAAAGTTTCTTCATGTAAATAATTTTAAATCGGGCTGTAAGATAATTTAATTAGATAAGAATGATTTTACCGTTTAAAAAACCGGGCCACTGTCACGCAAAAACTGATTCAGCTATGACAATGCTTTCTGGTTTTCCAACGTCGACGAACCTGTCGCCGCTATGATCAAAGCCAAGTATAAGATGCTCGGCTGCCAGGGCGAGGTATACATCGATAAGTGAAAATTTTCCTAAGAAACCTTTTTCCTCCATCAGTCGGAAAATATCATACTCAAAAACGACAACACAACTATAGGCTTTTTCGCGATACTGAGATTTGGGGATTGATATTTTATTTTCCCCGGTTGAGGCATTTCGCCAACCGCAAAGACGATCGTTCTCATCGAATAAAAGATAACGGGAAGTTTTCCGTTGTGTAACACCAAACGTGATCAGCGCTTTTTTGTCAATGTGAGATGAGACCAGCTTATTAATATCAAGATCAGTAAGTATATCTGCATTGCAGGTAATAAACCTTTCACCCGGCGTAAAAAACTCTTTAGCTTTCAATAACCCACCACCAGTTTCCAGCAGTTCATCTCTTTCATCGCTGATCGTGATCCTGGTTCCCCATCCTTTGCTTTTTATAATAGCTTCAATGAGCTGATCAGCAAAATGATGAACGTTCACAACAACGTCTTTAATCCTGTATTGCTGTAGATACTCAATATTCCATTGCAATAAAGATCTGCCATTTACAACTGCCAGCGCTTTCGGATGTGAATCGGTCCATGGTTTGAATCTTGTGCCGAGGCCGGCGGAAAAAATCATAGCCTGCATAGTGAATGATTAATTACCAATTTTATTGATCCAATTTTTTTCATCCTGGATAAGGTGTTTCAATTCAACCTTCACTTTGAATTTATTTTTTAAATGTCGTGCCAGCGCATCGGCTGCATAAACACTGCGGTGCTGCCCACCCGTACAGCCAAAACTTATCATCAGGCTTTCAAAATCCCTTTTCAGATAATCCTCAACAGTTATATCTACTATGTCAAAAACACTGTTGAGGAACTCTGTCATTTTGGTTTGTTGTTCCAAAAAATCTTTTACTGATTTATCACGGCCGGTTTGTGATTTGAATTCTTCGATCCTGCCAGGGTTTAAAATGCCACGACAATCAAAAACGAATCCGCCACCATTACCGCTATTATCGTTTGGTAATCCTTTTTTATAGGAAAAACTATTGATCTTAATTGTCAGTGGTGTTTTCTCGTTTGCCTGCAAAGGAGTAAACTGTTGTATGATCTCATCAGCCACACATATATCAAGCACTCTTTTAAATTCGGGCAATGAAATACCAATGCTTTGATTATTGATAAACCATTTTAGATTGGTTAGCGCCAAAGGAATGCTGGTTAAGAAATGAGCTTTACGTTCAAATAAGCCACGGAAACCATAAGCACCTAATACCTGCAGCAAACGGATCATCACATAACCATTGTATTGGCTTTTAAAAGTTAATTTATTGATCTTTGAATTAAGCAACTTTTCCAAAGCATTGATGTAATCATTAAGTAATTTTTCTTTCCATTCGTCACCCAGGTTTGCCCGTGCCTGCCATAGCATACTGGCTACATCGTATTGGGGTGCACCTTTCATTCCTCCCTGGTAATCTATAAAGTGGATCGAATCATCTTTTTTAACCATTATGTTCCTGCTTTGAAAGTCACGAAACATAAAATATTTGTATTCAGTGTGAGTCAGATAAGTACTCAGTGCTTCGAAGTCATCAATAAGCTTTTGTTTGTCGTAAGGTTTTCTTAATGCATCAAGGAAATAATATTTGAAATACAACAGGTCAGCCATGATAGCCTGCTTGCCAAATTCCGTATTCGTAAGACAACGATCATAATCGAGTCCTTCATCGCCTTTTACGTGAAGCATTGCAAGGGTTTGCAGGCTTTTTTGAAAGAGTTTATAGATATCATCGGTAAAACCTTCAGATTCTAACCTGTCAATTAATGATACGTCTCCAAAATCTTCCTGCAGGTAATACATCCGGTCATCACTGATGGCTAGAATATTTGCAACGGGTATGTGTTTGCCGAAGAAATTTTCAGAGAAGTAAAAAAAGGTTTCGTTCTCTTTTATATTCGCACCATATGTGCCGATAATAGTAGAGCCACCCGCCTCATGGATCCGAAAATATCTTCTTTCGCTGCCTGATCGGGGTAATACATCAATAGAAGCAGCTTCTTTGCCACGCCACTTTCTATACAGTTTAAGTGTAGATTCGATGATCTGCTGCATGCCGCAAATGTAATGAACCCCACTCAAACCTTTGAAAGGATTGCTTTTGGACGAGTTTGAAATCAATAGCTTGTATCACTAACAGGCATTAGCTTTTTCATCTATTTTTGTACTTCAATGGCATACTCACCTAAGCATAAGGTCAGGATAGTTACCGCCGCTTCGTTATTTGACGGGCATGATGTCGCAATCAATATTATGCGACGGATCATGCAATCAAAAGGAGCGGAGATAATTCATCTTGGTCACAATCGTTCGGTAAAAGAAATTGTAGAAGCAGCGATTGAGGAAGATGTGCAGGGAATTGCGATCACGAGTTACCAGGGCGGACATGTGGAATTTTTTAAATACATGAAAGATCTTCTGAATGAAAATGACTGCGGACATATAAAAATATTTGGCGGCGGAGGTGGGACAATTTTACCTGAAGAGATCGATGACCTGCATAAATATGGCATTACAAAAATCTATTCTCCTGATGATGGAAGAAGGATGGGATTGGAGGGAATGATAGAAGATGTGATCATGCAATGCGACATTCAGTTAAATGGTAAGGCAGATTATAAAACGCCATTGAAGCTGGAAGAAGTAAAAGATGTAAGAAAGATTGCGAGAGAGATCACAAATGCAGAGAACAACGGGAAGGCGGAAGTCAGGAGTCACGCGTCAGGAGTCAAAACAATACCTGTGTTAGGTATTACGGGTACTGGTGGTGCTGGTAAATCCTCTGTAACGGATGAGATCGTTCGGCGCTTTCTAAACAGTTTCACCGATAAAACGATCGCTATTGTTTCTGTTGACCCTTCAAAGAAGAAAACGGGAGGGGCATTATTGGGTGACAGGATAAGAATGAATTCAATTTCTCATCCAAGAGCTTATATGCGATCCCTTGCAACAAGAGATGATAACACTGCATTAAGTGGCGCTGTGCAGGAAGCAATTGATATATGTAAAACGGCGGATTTTGATTTTATTATTTTGGAAAGTGCAGGTGTTGGGCAAAGTGATGCAAGCATACTTGATTATTGCGATGTAAGTATGTATGTAATGACGCCGGAGTATGGTGCGGCATCACAATTGGAAAAGATCAATATGCTGGATTATGCCGATCTTGTTTGCATCAATAAGTTTGATAAGGCCGGGGCATTGGATTCTTTAAATGATGTAAGAAAGCAATACAAAAGAAATCACCAGTTGTTTACTGCAAAAGATGATGAGTTGCCAATTGTCGGTACGGTTGCAAGTAAGTTTAATGATGATGGGGTGAATCACTTATTTAAGATGTTGCTGAAAAAAATTGAGGATAAAACAAAAATAGGATTTGGTAAATACCAGTTTCCTGACACTGCAAAAGTTACACAGGCAATTATTCCTTCAAACCGTGTCAGATATTTAAGTGAAATAAGTGAAAGTAACCGGAGTTATGATCAATTGGTAAAAGAACAATCAGCAATTGCTTCAAAGCTTTATCAATTGCAGGGTGTTTTGGATGAGATGAAAAATTTTTCATTCGCCCAGGGTTCACAGGGTTATTCTACCGCAGTGCTTGAGAAAATGAAATTATTTTATGAAGAGAAATTGACGCCGGTGGCCAGGAAACTGATCACTAACTGGCCGGAAAAAATAAAAGCTTATGAGAAGGATTATTATGAATTTAAAGTTCGTGATAAAGTGATCAGGCAGGAAATGTTTAGTAAAAGCTTGTCAGGCACAAGAATTCCAAAAGTCGTTTTACCAAAATATAAAGATTGGGGCGACCTGCTTCGCTGGCAGGCGCAGGAGAACGTGCCGGGATCTTTTCCATTTACATCGGGTGTATTTCCATTAAAACGGGAAGGTGAGGATCCAACAAGAATGTTTGCAGGTGAAGGAGGCCCGGAAAGAACCAACAAGCGTTTTCATTATGTCAGTGTTGATCAACCTGCAAAAAGGTTATCAACAGCGTTTGACAGCGTAACGCTTTATGGTGAAGATCCTGATTTTCGTCCCGATATTTATGGAAAGATCGGCAATGCAGGTGTAAGCATTGCAACGGTGGATGATGCTAAAAAATTATACAGTGGTTTTGATCTCTGTGATCCGAAGACTTCCGTTTCTATGACGATCAATGGGCCTGCGCCAATGTTACTTGCTTTCTTTATGAATGCAGCAATTGATCAGCAGTGTGAGAAATGGCTTGAGGTGAATGGTGAATGGTCAATGGTGAATGATGCCATTAAAAATAAATTTCAAAACTCATTAATTCCTGTATATAATAATACATCCTCACCAAACAGTTTACCAAATGGAAATAATGGCCTTGGTTTGAAACTGCTTGGTTTATCAGGTGATGAGGTTTTGCCCAAAGAAATTTATCAGCAGTGTAAGCAAACAGCCTTGCAACAGGTGAGAGGTACGGTGCAGGCAGATATTTTAAAAGAAGACCAGGCGCAAAACACTTGCATTTTTTCAACGGAATTCGCGTTAAAGTTAATGGGAGATGTACAGGAATATTTTATCCAACAAAAGGTTAGAAATTTTTATAGCGTAAGTATCAGTGGTTATCATATTGCAGAGGCAGGGGCAAATCCTATTACGCAACTCGCATTTACATTATCGAATGGCTTTACTTATGTAGAATATTATTTAAGCCGGGGAATGAACATTGATGATTTTGCACCAAACCTTTCTTTCTTTTTCAGTAATGGCATGGATGCAGAATACAGTGTGATCGGAAGAGTAGCCCGGAGAATTTGGGCGAAAGCAATGCGCTACAAATACAAGGCGAATAAACGCAGCCAGATGTTGAAGTATCATATCCAAACATCAGGAAGGAGCTTGCATGCGCAGGAAATTGATTTTAATGATATACGTACAACCCTGCAGGCATTGTATGCTATTTACGATAATTGTAACTCACTTCACACAAACGCTTACGACGAAGCCATAACAACGCCGACTGAAGAAAGCGTAAGGAGGGCAATGGCGATACAATTAATTATTAATCGCGAATTAGGATTAGCGAAAACGGAAAACTCCATACAGGGCGCATTTATAATTGAAGAGTTAACGAACCTTGTTGAAGAAGCTGTACTTACTGAATTTGACCGTATCACTGAACGTGGTGGCGTACTGGGTGCCATGGAAAGAATGTATCAACGCAATAAGATACAGGAGGAGAGTTTATATTACGAACATCAAAAACATACCGGCGAATACCCGATCGTTGGGGTAAATACTTTTTTGAATAAACAAGGTTCTCCTACAATTATTCCCAATGAAGTAATCAGAAGTACAAAAGAAGAAAAAGAACAACAGATAGAAAATCTTCATGCTTTTTGGAAACGAAATGAAGGTAAGGCTGATGAAATGCTTGAAAAGCTAAAGTCTGTAGCGATACAGAACGGGAACCTCTTTGAAGAATTAATGGAAACAGTTAAATACTGCTCACTTGGGCAAATAACGCATGCACTTTATGAAGTGGGCGGACAATACAGAAGAAATATGTAAGACAAATAAAAAGCTTCCTGATCAGGAAGCTTTTTATTTGTCAGGTTATTAATGTGTAGGTGTCGGAGTTCGTATCACCGGTGAATGCTTTCCTTCTTTAATCTCCTCGATCATTTTTTTATTAAATGCCTCAAGATCCTTAGGGCTGCGACTTGTAACAAGGCCATCATCAACCACCACTTCGCGATCTATCCATAAGGCACCGGCATTCATTAAGTCGGTTTTTATTGAAGAATATGAAGTCATGTTCCGGCCATCGATCAAACCGGTTTCAATAAGGAGTTGTGGTCCATGACAAATAGCAGCGACAGGCTTAGCTTGCTGTAAAAAATGCTGCGCAAATTTCACGCAATTCTCATCCAACCGCATTTTATCAGGATTGATCACTCCGCCTGGAATCATTAACGCATCGTAATCATTCGGATCGGCATCTTTCACATTCACATCAACAGGTAATTCTATTGACCAGTGATCATGAGCCCATGCTTTTACTTTTTCCTTTTGTGGCGAAACAATTTCTACTTCAGCGCCTGCATCTTCTAATGCTTTTTTTGGACTGGTAAGTTCAACTTCTTCAAAGCCGTTTTCTGTAAGAATAGCGACTTTTTTTCCTGTCAGGGTTGCCATAAATATTTAGTTTTCGGAGTTTAATAAATAGATAACATCAGTACGTTTCAAAAATGATACCACCGGTTTGAAATGTATTAGAAAAAATTCTCTGTATTTTACAGTTGAATTATTATTTACATGAAATATTTTTTATACCTCAGCATTTTTTGGTTGATTATTTTATCGGCATGTTCTTCTAATTTGTACCGGGCCACGAATCGCAGTTATAAAAAGCAGGTAAAGGATTACGCCAAACTCTTACGGGAATATCCGGTAAAGGATTCTGCAGGGTTATTATATGCTGATAACTGGGTAGGAACCACAAACTTTACTATGCGGCGTCCCAACTTTGTTGTTATACATCATACAGCACAGGATTCATGTGGTCAAACGCTGAGAACTTTTACATTGCCGCGGACTGCCGTGAGTGCTCACTATGTTATTTGCCGTGACGGTACTGTTCATCACATGTTAAATGACCTGTTGAGGGCACATCATGCAGGTTTGGGTAAATGGGGAAATGTTTCCGACATGAACAGTTGCAGTATCGGAATTGAAATTGATAACAATGGAAATGAGCCTTTCACAGATCCGCAAATGAATAGCCTGGTGCAACTTCTGGATAGATTAAAAAAAGCTTTTAATATCCCGCAGGCAAATTTTATCGGTCATATGGATTGGGCGCCTGGCCGAAAAGTAGATCCAAGCCGTTATTTTTCATGGCAACCATTGGCAGAAAAAGGATTTGGCTTTTGGTTTGATACAACCAACATTGAAGTGCCGCAGGATTTTAATGCATTGCAAGCACTGCGGATCATGGGTTATAATATTGCTAAGCCAGAGACAGCCATTCAATCCTATAAAATTCATTTTGTGCCGCAGGATACAACCAAAACGATCAATGATGCAGACAGAAAGATCCTGTTCGATCTCGTAAAAAAATACCAATAAAGAAAAATAAGTGGAAGCAGGATTTATATTTGTGAGTTGCTTAATTTTTCTTGCAATAGTTTCAAACAGTAGTTGTCAAATCTTAATCAGGAGGGCGATGTCTCTAACGGGGAAGGTAACCAGGAAATAGATTTATCACTATCTTAGATTGATGCAGAGGACATGTTTTGCTTTTATTATATTCGTTTTATCTCTTAAAAGTTTCAGCCAGCCTTATTATTTTGATTCGGTATTAGTATCTCATTCTTCTGATTTCGTCAAAAATTTTTATAATTCAAACCGAAACAATTTTTCACCATTGTATAACGGGCTGATGCACTATCCATATTCCCCTTTTATTGAAGGCACACCCTATTGGATAAAAGACTGGCAAAAAGGAAATATTGTTTTTGAAGGCGTTTTTTATGAGAACGTGATTATGAAATATGACCTTGTGAAAGATAAGGTTATTGTAATGTCGGCAGAGCAAGGCAGAGTGCCGCTGGAATTACTTAGCCAGCGAGTAAGGGAATTTTATTTTTTGGGTCTTAAGTTTATATACCTCGATAAAAACAGTTTTGTTTCATTGAAGAAAGGCTTTTATCAGGAACTTACTGGCGGCAAAATGACCGCTTTATGTAAAACCGAGAAGACGTTGGATGAAATAATTGTCGGTACGGCGATTGAAAGAAAATTCAATCAAACAAAGAAATACTTCATAATAAGCCACGGCAGGCTATATACAATAAACAGGAAGAATGACTTGTCAAAAGCCTTTAAAGATCATAAGAGGGAAGTGCTGGGGCATATAAAGCAAATGAACCTGAAGTTTAAGAAAAATAAGGAGCAAATAATAACCGCGGCATCCACATTCTATAACAAAATTGAGAGGAAGGGCAATGAATAATATCAGGACCAGTTTGGTTTTCGCCTTTCTTCTTGCCGGCATTACTCTTAATGCACAGCAAAATCAAAAGATCACTGACAGCTTTGTAAATGTTTCTCTCCAGGATTTTTTTGAAAGGCTTGAAAAAAAAACTCCTTATAAATTCTATTATGATCCGGCACAACTAAAAAGTTTCTATCTCTCACTCGAAGTCAAAGATCTTACTATTACCCAGGTTTTACAAGAAGCTTTTAAAGCAACTGACCTCCGGTTTTCTATTGATAACAGCACGAAGAGTATTTTTATTACACTAAAATTTTTGATTGAAACAGAATTACCGGCTGGATATTTTAAAACAGCGGATAGCCTTACACTTAAAAAGAACCTGGCCGACTCTCTCGCTGATTTTGATATAGAATCAAAAAGGACTTCAAGAGCTACGCCTGGCAAATTGTATGAGATCGGAAAAAAAACTAATCAGTTACCTCGCAATGTTGTCTTAACCGGCTACGTACGCAATGCAAGAACCGGCGAACCCTTAGTGAACGCCTCTGTTTTCACCGATAGCCGACATGGAACAACGACGGACCAGTACGGTCATTACTCCTTGACAATACAAGGAGGTAGCCAGTCATTGAATGTTCAACATATTGGCATGAAGGATACAAAACTTCAACTAATTGCTTATACGGATGGAAGCCTTGATGTTGATGTGAATGAGCAAGTGCAAACACTGAAGGAGGTGATCGTTTCAAGTAACAAAGTGAGCAACATTAAGAGTGTACAGATGGGCGTGGAAAAGCTGACAATTGCAAACATCAAAAATATTCCGACAGTATTCGGGGAAGCAGATGTTTTACGTGCCATTACAAGCTTGCCGGGAGTGAAAACAGTTGGTGAAGCAAGCACTGGTTTTAATGTAAGAGGTGGAAGTGCCGATCAGAATCTTATTTTATTCAATGATGCTACAATTTATAATCCTTCACATTTCTTTGGCTTGTTTTCCGCTTTCAATCCCGAAGTGATCCAGGACATTGAATTATATAAAAGCAGTATTCCGGCAATCTATGGCGGCCGTTTGTCGTCGGTTCTGGATATTACAAGCCGGGAGGGTAATAAAAAGAAGCTGACCGGTTCTGCCGGAGTGGGATTGGTCACAAGCAGACTTCATCTGGAAGGACCGATCTCAAAAGATAAAACCTCGTTTATTTTTGGTGGCCGCACTACTTATGCAAATTGGTTGCTTAATCTGCTCCCTGATCAATATAAAGATAGTAAGGCATCGTTTCAGGATGTTGATCTTTCTATCAGTCACCGGGTGGATAGTAATAACAGTCTTTATTTCTCAGGATATTTTAGTCGTGATAAGTTTTCATTGGAAAACGATACAACGTACGGCTATAGCAACAGGAATGCAAACATAAAATGGCGTCATAATTTCAGCAATAAATTCAGGGGAGTTTTTATTGCGGGTTATGATCAGTATTTGTATGATGTGACAAGCACCAGTAATAAGGTAAATGCTTTTAAACTCGGATTTAATATTGAGCAGTTGAACTTCAAAGCAAATTTTGATCATTATATTAACACGCAGCATTCATTGAATTTTGGGGTAAGTGCTATTCGTTATAAGCTGAAACCCGGTTATGTTGACCCCAATGGCAATGAATCTGCCGTAAGGTCCGAAGATGTTGAGACAGAGCAGGCTTTAGAAACCGGGATATACTTCACCCATCGTTATTCGCCAAACACAAAGCTTTCGATAAGCAGCGGCCTGAGGTATTCCCTGTTTAATTTCCTGGGACCACAGCAAGTTAGCCAGTATATTCCTGGAACCCCGGTTACTGAAGCTAATCGTACAGGTACAATTAATTATGCAAAAGGAGAATCTATAGAAACATACGGTGGACCCGAGATCAGGTGGTCAATACGGTATGCCTTTTCAACTACTTTTTCTATAAAGGCAAGTTTGAATACAATGCGACAATACCTGCATTTGTTGTCAAACACAACCATCATTGCACCAACAGATATCTGGAAATTAAGTGATCCGAACATTAAACCCCAAAGGGGTGAGCAGGTATCACTTGGGTTTTATAAAAACCTTAAGTCAAATACCATTGAAACATCCGTTGAGCTATATTATAAAAGGATAAAGGATTTCCTTGATTATAAGCCTGGCGCTTCCTTGTTTTTAAATCATAATATTGAAACAGATGTTATCAATACAAAAGGAAAAGGCTATGGTGCGGAGCTGCTTATCAAAAAACCAGGAGGAAAATTAAACGGATGGATCAGCTATACTTATTCACGGATATTATTAAAAGCTTACGACAGTACACAAGGCGTAACCGTTAATAATGGAAACTATTATCCTGCTAATTATGATAAGCCGCATGATGTTACGCTTACCGGGAATTTTCGGGTCAATCACCGGTTCAGTCTTTCTTTGAACACAACCTATAGTACAGGACGGCCGATCACAGTGCCCGTTGGCCGGTATTATTATGCAGGTTCGCAGAGAGTTTTGTATTCTGAAAGAAATGCTTTCCGTATACCTGATTATTTCAGAATGGATTTTGCAATGAATATCGAGGGTAATCATAAAGTAACACAGAAAACACATAATTCATGGACAATAGGCGTCTATAATATGTTGGGCAGAAAAAACCCATACTCTGTATATTTTGTTTCTGAGAATGGGATGGTGAATGGTTACAAGATTTCAATATTTGGTAGCCTGGTACCTTTTGTAAACTTTAATATTCGTTTTTGATATGAAAATAAAAACATTAGTTGCATTACTGCCCGCAGTATTCTTTCTTAGCTGCAAAGAATCATATGTTCCGCCCAATGGAACACTCAACAGTCCATTGCTGGTGGTGGAAGCCAACCTTGATCCATCAGGGACTACATCGATAATGCTTTCCAGAACCACCAACGTGTATGACACAGCGCAGATTAGAAGTGAAACTAATGCAGTGATAACCGTAGAAGGAAAAGATAATACAGTTCAATCATTGGTGAGCCAGGGAAATGGATATTATATAGCAAATCTTAGCCTTTCATTAAACCAGGAATACAGGATACGTATCAAAACATCAGGCAACGAATATTTATCAGATTATGTCAGGACAATTTCAAACCCACCCCTTGATAGCATTACATGGAAGCGCGATGATGAGGGTGTGAGGATCTTTGTAAATACCAATGATCCAACCGGTGCGACAAAATACTTTCGCTGGGATTATGAAGAAACATGGGAGATACGGTCTTACTTTCCCTCTGACTATATTTTTATTAATGGATCATTAAGACCAAGGGTATTCCCCGCTGAAGATGTAAAAATTTGCTGGAAACATTCTCCATCAACCCAGTTATTCCTTGCAAATTCAGCCCAATTACAAACCGGTATTATCAGCCAGGTACCAATTGTGGAAATAAAAAGAGGAGACGAAAAATTACTATGGCGATATAGCATTATTGCAAAGCAATATGCATTAGAAAAGGATGCATATAATTTCTTCGAGTTATTAAAAAGGAATACAGAAGATATCGGTTCTTTCTTTGGGCCATTACCGACGGAGATCAAAGGGAACGTTCGTTGCCTGACAAAACCCGAGGAACAGGTGATCGGCTATGTAACTTCGTCATCTGTATCTCAAAAAAGGATTTTTATAGAAAGATCCCAGGTTCTCAATTGGCCAAGATTCGAAACCTGTGAAGAACAAAGAATCCCTAATAATGCTGATAGTATCAGACACGCGGTGTCAGAAGGATGGTCTCCGGCTTATTATTTGGTGCCACCGGTTGATAGATATGTCTTTTCAAAGCCTGAATGCGTTGATTGTACAACCAGAGGCGGCGTCAATATAAAACCGATATTCTGGTGATCAAGATCGATATAATGAATAAATGCCAATCAATATTTATGAAACTTATGGGAATGGCTCTTGCATTCTTATTACCTGCACACATTCTTTCACAAGAGCTAACCCATATTGCCGTAATTGATAAATTCAGGAGCTATAGTGGAAAGGCTTACCAGGAAAAGCTTTTCCTGCATACCGACAGAGAGTTTTATACAACAGGCGAAATCCTTTGGTTCAAAATATATTATGTTGATGGTGCTTTTAATAAACCTGCGGATCTTAGCAAGGTGGCTTATGTTGAGGTTTTAAACGAAATGAATGAACCGGTTTTGCAAACTATTGCTTCATTAAAGCCACATGAGAATAACGGGTCACTCTATCTTCCCACAACTTTAAATACAGGCTATTATACAGTCCGTGCTTATACAAGCTGGATGAGGAATTTTGATGCGAACTATTTTTTTGAAAAGAAAATAACAGTAGTAAACACCTTGCGGGCTGCAACGGCAGTAAGTAATAAGGAAACTGTGGCTCCGGCTGTAATTCAATTTTTTCCCGAGGGCG
>CBFGXP010000093.1:0-14503 GCA_965652775.1 uncultured bacterium | reverse complement strand
ATTCCCGGTATTTCTTTTGTCCGCGGATTCTCAATTTCAAAACCAGCAGGCAACAGGTCAGTGATCACCACATTTTCAATATCGGTTGAATAAGAACGTTCCAATGTTATGTTTACAATGATGAGATCATTTTGCTTGAAACTATTTCCGGTCAATGGCTTCCCATTGCGATCATAAAAACGTTTCCGCACCCGGAGATAACTGTCTTCTTCTTTATAGGCGCCACTGGTGCTGATGCCTTCTGCTACCCAGAAATAATACAGACGTCCGCTTCCTTTTGTTTCTATATCGATATTCGTTCCTTTCAATGCTGCCTGGTTCCCGGTCCACTGACCACCATCAATTTTTGCCACCGTTTTACCATTCACTTTAATCTCAGCAGTTACATCAGACTTCACAGCGGCTCTCGCCAGTTTACCCAGTGCAAGAAATGAAAATGACCTTTCCTGTGTACTGAGCCAATTACGATTTTTTAATTTATCGCTTACATGTTTTGCCATAATTCCGATCTGGCTATTACCAGGATCAGCATCGATCAGTGCATTCAATGCGATCGCTTCATCCCGAACATCAGAGTAAAAACTTCCTCCTGTTTGCGGCACCGATTCTTCTCCGGCAAATGCTGAAGGCAATAAACTATTAAAAGATTTTTTATCACCTGCTGCCGCATATGCCGCTGATAAAAGGTAACGGCTATCCAGGGCGAGCAATTGTTGATTTGCTTTATAATAATTCATGGCCGATACATTGCTCTTGCCAGCCAATGCCAATACATATAAGCTGTAAGCCACTTCTTTTGGTGCGATCTTTTTATTCTGGTTACGATTGTAATAATAATTTATCGTTTCCCTGGTTTTCAAACGTCCATTGATATAACCAAGCGTCGTTTCGATCAAACTATTGTCAACGTCGAATCCTGCTCTTTTTGCTTCAAGTAAGAAATGCGCTGCGTACACTGTGGACCACCAATGCTCCGTATCATCATTATCCCAAAGCATGACGCCCCCTTTATAAGTTTGCCGCATTTTTATTTTGCGGATCGCCTCGAGAATATTACTATTTGCATTTGTTTTTAGTTTTTGATTCAACCCCATCAGGTCAGCCATATCACCATAATACAACTGCGGGAATGCGGCAGAAATAGTTTGTTCGGTACATCCATATGGATACTCAACAAGATAACGGAGATGATCACCCAGTTCTAATGCAGGTGAACGGCTGACAACAAGCTTGTATGCAATACTTGAAGGAATAAAATCACTAAGCCCAATACTTATTTTTTGTGTATTGCCTCCAACAATAGAACCACTGGCAGAAACTTTTTGCAATGGAGAGGCAGGTCGAACAGATATCTCTGTTTCATCCGTGAATTTTTCTCCCAATCCATTTACAGCAATTTTTATTTTACCTATAGCAACAGATGGATCGGCAGCTACCTGGAAAACTGCACGACCCTCGCTATTTGCATTGATAGAAACTGATTGACCATTGCCTCCAATTATTTTCAAAGGACCTTCAACCGATATTGCTGCAGCAATATTGGCTGACTTCGCAGTTGTATTGCTAAGTGTAACAGGAACGGTTATTGTATCACCGGGGCTTAAAAACCTGGGTAGTGCAGTGCTGATAACGATCGGATCGGCCACTGTCATTGTATTTTCACTGCTGCCAAAACTGTGGTCCTTGTAGGCAACAGCCATCAATCTTATTTCACCGCTGAATTGAGGAACAGCAAATTCAAAACTTGCTTCGCCATTCCCATTGGCTTTCTGTATGCCGCTCCAATATGATACAACTTTTATTCTTTTTGCCGGCATTGGATTCACCCTTTTCGACATGTCCATTTCACCATCACCACCGGTGCTGCTGAATTTTGCTCTTAGTTCAGGAAACAATAAGGGGTAAAGATCAAACGCTGAAACCTGCAATGCTTTTTTCTGATAGAAGAAATCATAAGGATCGGGAGTTTCAAAATTGCTTATCTGCAACACTCCATTATCAACAGCCGACAACGTAACATAACTACCCGGTGCAGCTTTCACCGTTACCTTTTGTTTTGTTTTTGAACGAACGGTTTTTGAAGCATTGATGCTCACATCCATCTTCCTGTTCTTCTCTTCCACCTTTACATTTTTAAACCCATGCGCTACCGTAAGTGGCAGATCGGAAATTTCGTGTGCTTTAATAAGTGTTGCTGTGATATAAACGTTCGGAACATGGTCTGAAGTCAATGGCAGGTCAACTTTTACTGTGCGGTTCTTATCATTCACATCAACATTCACATATTGATGACTAACTACCTTGTCAGTTTCCATTGTCACCAGCATCCTTCCACTGAATGGAGGTTTAAAATGTGCACTGACCGTTTCACCCGCGAGGTAAGATTTTTTATCAATATCGATCTCCACATTGCCTTCATTGCTTACTTCGAAAGAATTATTATCCGACCAGCCCCAGCGACCGTAACTATAAAAACCCTGGCTTACATAATTGCTGGAGCCCGGAACAAACACTCTTATCTCATATCGTCCCGGGATCCTTGGTACAAAACTGTAAGAAGAGGCAGCGCCAATTGTCAGTTCCTTTGTTTCTATATTTTTAACTTCCTCACTTGATTCATAGCGGAAATAACCCCCTGTGTTGACCAGGTGTGTATTGTATTCCCGCTTTATTATTTCAATTCTTGCTTTTGCATTTACGGCATTCCCATCTTTATTTACGGATGCCAATATGAATTGCACCGGCTGGTTCAATGCGTGATAATACCAGCCATCGTATTTAATTCCAAAGAATACATCCTGCGTAAATACATCAATGGATGTTGCACGACTTACCGGTCTGCCGGTTTCGTCAAACACGGTTGTATAAAAAGTTGTTTGCAAAACTCCTTTGTTTTTCAGATCATCTGATACAATGTATACCTGTTTGGCATTTCCTTCAGCATCTGTAGTGCCTTCTCTTACATCTTTGCTTATAGGAATATTCTGATTCGCAAAAGAAAAATTAAAGTCGGCAAATTTTTCAGGAGCAAAATATTTCTGTTTTGTCTGGATCTCGGTTTCATACTTACGATTAGCAGCAGGCGGTCCAAAGAAATTCATTGCATTTATTGACAATGTTGCTGTCTCACCGGCTTTCAAAAGTTCTTTATCCAGCTTAGCATTTACTCTTATCCTGTCCGGTACAAATTCTTCAATGCGAAAATCCTTTGAGGCGAGCAACAGATCATTAGAAGTATAAATTTCCAGTGTATATGAACCCGTAATTGCCGATAGCGCCATTTCAATATTGCCCTCCACAGAACCCTCTTCATTTAATGTTTTCCTGAACTCTTTTAATTCTTTTCCATTAGGTAAAAGGAATTTCATTTTTACAGGGATCTCGCCGGGACTTTTCCATTCGCGGTTCCGAAGGATAACCGAGAAATTTATTTTTTCCCCAGGCCGGTAAATATCTCTTTCAGCATAAACGAATGCATCGAGACCGGAAGGATTGTTTCTCTTTCCACCAACATCAAACCGGGATGTATTCACCCTTGTTGAGCTAAATGGCAGGTAGTTAAAATCATCCCCGGTTTTGGCAATGATCAATGCAGGTTGAAATCCGTTGAAATCCTTTTTAGTATACACAATCTCAGCAACGCCATCATTATTGGTAGCGCCTGTGCCGATAAGCTGATTATTTTTAGCATACACAGAAACATTCACTTCATTCATACCTTCGGCTGTCTTTATAGAGTTAGCAAACACAAATATTTTATCAACTCCCTCCTTTGCAACCAATCCAATATCTGACACAGAAATATAACGACTGTCTTTTACCCAATAATCTTTCGTTGAGCTTACCTGTATATGATAGATGCCTTTGAACTCAGGCAGCCTGTCTTCAAACTGTGATACATTCAAAACTTTTCCGCCCCCACTTTTCGGCAATGAACGGGTATCAATCTCTTTTTCATAAATCACGTCACCCAATGTCGCGTCACCTCCACCATATTCATTATAATATTCACCTTCATCATCATATCGGTTATAGCTGGCAGTAGCAGGATAATAACCATAACGATCCATCATCAATAAATTGCTCTCATATATTTTTGAGATGGTCAGCTTTACTTTTGGAATGTTAGTGATCCTTACTTCCATATTTTTTGCACCGCGTTTTGACAGGTACACTGCTTTTTTACTGGTAAAACTTATTCCTGCTTCCAATTCACCAAAAGCCACCTGGTGCTGCGTTTCTTCTTTTAGTTCACCGCCGATCCTACCTCTCATCCCTTGCTTGAATGTCACCGTATAACTTTTTTCTATATCGAATTTATCACTGCGTAATGTCAAACCGCTTTCATCTATTTCAGTGCTGTATTGAATTGACGGATCAAAACTGATAAAGGATTTCAGATCAGTTTCTACCAGTTGCTGGTTTGTTGTTATCCTGATCGTTCCTTCGGTGCCATCGTGTTCCGATTCCACGTTTTGAATAGTGAGCACATACGGCGATGCAATAGAAAGATTTTCTATGATCGATTCAGTAATTGAATTTGTTCCACCTTCAGGTTTCAATCCTTTATCGATGGTGATCTTAGTTTCATAATTTCTATCCTCGGGTTTAAAGCCGGCAAGACGGAAAGAGACTTTTGAGTCAGATGAGATTGTTTGCGGCGTAAATGAAGTTTCTTTTCCGTCAACCTGTATCACCAGTTTCTCCTTGAGTTTTGCCGGGTCTATTTTATAATTAAAGAAAAGATCCAGCTGAGGAATAACATTCCGTGTAGCTTCATCAGGCATTGTCCAAACAACCTGTGCATTTTCCAATGCAAGGGCCGGTGTACTAAAACTAATTTTGTCGGCCCCCTCTACCTTATTGTATTCGCTATAACGAAATAATTCATTCCCGAACTTTGCATTATATGTAGTAGCTGGCAGTAAAGGTTGTGATGGAGAAAAGACCAATTGATCCGGGCTTTCCCAGCGAAAACGACCCGGTATTTTGGGAGTGAAGGAAATATAATCGGTGGAATCCCATACATTGAGCAAAGAATCTTTTATCAGTGATTTATTGAAACGAAAAACAAGATTGCCCATTTGTGGCACTTCACCTTTTGCATTTGTGTATTCAAGCCGGACAGCATTCTTTTTACAGGCAGATAAAAAAATAGTAACTATGAGAATAGTTACCAAAACAGGTTTAATACGCATATAGGTTTGTTGGTTGAATGTGTAACCGAAAGATAAGTTAAATAAAAAATGAGTAGTAAAATTTCTCTCCTTTATTCTTTTTTCTTTTTCAGAAAAACAGAAATTAGTAGTGTGAAAAGCTAGGGAGGAATATCCCGTGTGGGACGGGACGAATCGGCAGGATCCATATAGCTTGAAAGAATTTGAATGGAAAGTTAGCAGTAAGAAAATTGTGTTTGCAAATTTTGGAAGATAAATAAATGTTAAGCCGGTTGTTTTACTATCGGTGTCATCCCGATTAAACCGGGGTGCCACCGATAAGCATAGCTTTCATATCCGTGCCACGGTTTAAAACCGTGGCACGGGTAAACAAAAACAAACATGAAACTTCGCATCACCAGACGACATATCACCCGTTTCTTTAAAAGGCTTGGCATTATCGCCGTAGGCTTATTTGTTCTCTTCCTTTTATTAAATTTTATTTTCCCTTTAAAAGATAAAGTGGAATATTCCACGATCATTACCGATAAGAATGGTGACTTGATCAATGCTTTCCTTACAAAAGATGAAAAATGGAGAATGAAAACCGAACTAAACGAGATATCCCCTCTTCTTCGGAAAACGATCATTGCCAAAGAAGATAAATATTTCTATTATCATCCCGGTATCAATCCCTTCGCTATTGTAAGGGCAGCTTTCAAAAACATTTTCAGAATGAAACGTACCAGCGGCGCCAGCACTATTACTATGCAGGTAGCAAGGGCGTTGGAACCTAGAAAAAGAAATATCGGGAGCAAGGTGGCTGAGATGTTCAGGGCTTTTCAACTGGAATGGAAATACAGTAAAGATGAAATTCTGCAGCTGTATCTTAATCTTGTTCCTTATGGCGGGAATCTTGAAGGAGTTAAGGCGGCTTCACTCTTATATTTTTCTAAAAACCCCGATCATCTTTCTTTAGCAGAGATCACAGCGTTGAGTATTATTCCCAACCGGCCTTCTTCCCTGGTAATAGGAAAAAATAATGACCGGATCATAACTGAAAGAAACCGCTGGCTGAGAAAATTTTCAGCGGAAAAGGTTTTTACGCAAAAAGAAATTGAAGATGCTTTAAGCGAGCCGCTTACTGCAACAAGAAATACAGTTCCGCATTTTGCAAAACACCTTTCCAACAAATTATTTAAAAAAGGAGATTATTCTTATAAGACTCACCTTGATCTGAACACCCAGTTAAAAACAGAAAAGATCGTAGAAGACTACATACGGGCACAACGCTTACGCAACATAAACAATGCGTCGGTGGTGATCATTGATAACAAAACACATAAAGTAATTACCTATGTTGGCTCAGCGAATTTTAATGATACAACCGATGCGGGCCAGGTAAATGGTGCGGCAGCGACCAGGCAGCCAGGCAGCACATTAAAACCTCTCCTTTATGCAATGTGTATGGACGAAGGATACCTGACACCAAAAATGATGATGAATGACGTGGCAGTAAACTATAATGGTTATGCGCCGGAAAATTATGACCAGAAATATAATGGATATGTAACTGCAGAATATGCTTTGGAACATTCATTAAATATTCCTGCAGTAAAGGAATTGCGGGCACTGGGGAAAGATAAATTGGTTCAAAAACTTACCGCATGTGGTTTCAAACAAATTGAAAAAGACAGGTACAAGCTTGGGTTATCAATGATACTTGGGGGTTGCGGTACTACTTTAGAAGAACTCACAGGGTTATTTTCAGCATTTGCAAATGAAGGCGTTTATTTTTCTCCCTCTTTTTCGGATAAGGATACCTTCCACAAAAAAATAAATGTAGTGAGTCCTGAAGCGGCCTTTATGATCAATGATATTTTATCAAAAGTGAACAGACCTGACTTCCCCTTGAACTGGCAGGCAACGGAACGTATGCCTAAGATCGCCTGGAAAACAGGGACCAGCTATGGAAGAAAAGATGCATGGAGCATCGGTTATAATAAAAATTATACTGTTGGCGTATGGGTCGGGAATTTTTCAGGCGTCGGTGTTCCTGATCTGAGCGGATCCAATACCGCAACGCCTTTGCTATTTAAAATATTCAACACGATCGATTACGACAGTGATGAAGAATGGTTCACAAAACCCAAAGATTGCGAAACAAGAATGGTTTGCGCTGAAACTGGTTTGTTGCCCGCCGAACATTGCACAAACCTGCTAATGGATTATTTTATCCCGCTTATTTCTTCCACTTCAAAATGCAATAATATACAGGAGGTACTTGTTTCTGCTGATGAAAAAATTTCATATTGTAAAAATTGTGCGCCGCAGGCAGGATATAGGAAGAAGATCTATAAAATAACAGAAACTGAAATGCAGTCATGGTTTGAAGAAAATAAAATTGTTTACCAGAAGATCCCTTCACATAACCCCGACTGCGAAATAATTTTTAAGGGCAATGCGCCATCTATTACTGCGCCTGCAAATGGTTCGGAGTACCTGGTCAGCAAAAAAAATAAAGAACCGCTCCAACTTACATGCAAAACAGCAAGCGATGTCAGCAAAGTGTATTGGTACATCAATAATAAATTCTATAAAGCAAGCTCACCAGGCGAGAAACAGTTTTTTGTTCCTGATGAAGGACCTGTAAAGATCTCTTGCACTGATGATAAAGGAAGGAACAGGGATATAAAGATAATGGTGAGATATGTTAATCTGTGAGACGTCAGTCTGCAGTCGGCAACAGGCAATAACGTACCAGGTAAAAGTAAAAAGAAACAAATTGAAATACCCTCACGACCGCAGACTGCCGATTGCCAATTGCCTATCTAAAGTTTCACACTAACTTATCTCGGGTATAAAATTCCAAGAATTGGATCGGCATAATGTCTTCCGCCAGGATAAGCCGCGGTATAATCAAGATTGAGCCAGATCTTTCCGTCGGCATCTGTATGATAATGCAGACTTTGATCCTTACTTTCTATTGGGAAAAGAACATTTTTGATGAGGTGCTCGATCTTTACAAGATCGAATTTATCACCTATTAACATTTCGGGATATAAGTGACCAGTGGTGCTGATAAATCTGGTTCTGCCACCAATTGCTTTTAAAGCGGCCACCATCAGGATGGCATGATCATCACAATCACCGGCAAGAAATTTGACAGACTCGCTTGCTTTTGCAAAATATTCTTTGCCTACGGGGTCATTTACATAATTCCATTTGCGGTTTATCTTTTTAAACACAGCAAAACACTGGATAATATCACGATATCTTTCATGCAGGTTTTGTTCTCTTTTAAAATTGGCATTGGCAGCACGTATAGCGAACCCCCTCACCTCAGAGTCCTTATCAGTTGTGGCTGCCAGTATATCTGTCTTGTAATAAAATCTTGAATCATCAAGGATCATAATGTTCTCATTACCGTCGGGCTTGATCGCAGAAAACATGGCTTTATAATCAGTAGCAAGATTCTTAAATCCGTAAGTATCAGTGAATGTACCATACACCAACAACACTAATGTGCCCACAAAAATAAAATTGATAACAGGACGAAACATGCTGAGCAATAGAAGCACAAAAAGGATCACTACAATGAAAAGCAGGACACGATCAGAATGAATCGGCCATTCATAATCCGGCAATTGTTTATGTAACAAAATAAAAATCGGAAATGCGATAAATAAACTGAGAAAACCAACTAAGAGATAACTGATCGATGTAAGTGCGGACTGCTTTGCGGAATGTTTCATGGGCGATAAGGTATATTTAGACCTGCGTATGGGTTGTCTACTCAAAAATAACGTAAAAAAAACCCGCAGATTGCGGGTCGATCTATATTAACTTTTATTTTTCTAATCAACTTTATTCACACCGCTTGCTCCTGATGAACTAACGCTGGTAGTAGCGTTTCCTTTATATTTTATATGCGATGCACCTGAGACACTTCCGGCAAGTTTTACGCTTGCATAAATTTCTGCACCACTGGCCCCGCTTAATTCTATATCGGAATTTTCCGTAAGCAGGTCGAAGCACCTGATATCACTGGCACCGGATGCGCCGCCTTCAAAATCTTTGGTTTTGCCCCGGATCGTTACGTTGCTTGCACCTGAGAGGTCAACAGTTATTCTTGGGGCATTGAATTCCATTTTTCCGTCACTGGCGCCGCTCAATCCAACGCGAAGTGTTTCCGTTGAAGTAATTTGATTTTCACTTTGAATGCTGCTTGCTCCTGATACCTCGAATTCCCTGTACGACGGATTGCTGATATATACTTTTATTTTATTGCTGGGTTTCAACCTGGTACCATTCTCGGTATGAACCACAAGCGTTGAATTGTCAACATATACCTCAATGTATTCTAACAAATTATCATCTGCTTCCACTTTTACTGATGTTGCAGAATCCTGCCTCACATAGATATCAATAGCACCGGACACATCAACGTTATTAAATCCTGATACACTGCGGGTTTGAGTTGTAATATTACCGCTTCCTCTAACCCTCCTGCCGGAAATTTCACGGCAGCCGGAAGCAAAAACGAGTATGATCAATGAGAATAGAAATGCTTTTTTCATTGTTGCTGGTTTAGGTGTGTCGAAGATAAATAGTTTTCCCATGTGGGAAACCCATCTTAAGACTACGGTCAATAGAAAGAGGTTACAGGTTGATAAAAAGATTCCTCGTCAATTGTGAATGGTGAATGGTCAATGACCTTAGAGCCAACATTCACCATTGACCATTGACAACTCACGCCGGTAACTACAAACTAAAATCCCAAAACGATAAACAGGTTATCTTCGCAGCCATGACAGAAAAAATATTGATCCTTGATTTCGGCTCCCAATATACCCAACTGATTGCCCGTGCTGTAAGGGAAGCCAATGTATACTGCGAAATAATTCCTTTTCATAAAAATTTTGAATATGAGCCAGGATTAAAAGGCATCATCCTTAGCGGCTCGCCATTTTCGGTAAATGATATTAATTCGCCGGACGTGAATATTCAATTCATGGCAGACCGGGTACCGGTGCTGGGTGTATGTTATGGCGCACAGCTGACTGCAAAAAGATTTGGCGGCAAAGTAGAAAAAAGTAACAAGCGGGAATATGGAAGAGCCTTACTTCATAAACATAAAGATGATGTGCTGCTGCATGATGTAATGGAAAAAAGCCAGGTTTGGATGAGTCATGCCGACACCATACTTGAATTGCCCGAAGGGTTTGAATTATTGGCGACAACCGAGAGTATCCCGGTGGCAGCGTTTAGAAAGTCGGGAGCCGGGAGTAGGCAGTCAGGAGCGCTGGATCAAAAGTCAAAAGGAAATCCCGTTCGCTATCGGGATCAAAAACAAGGAAACGGTACTCCGAACTCCGAACTCAGAACTCAGAACTTTCCTCTCTATGGCTTACAGTTTCATCCCGAAGTATATCACAGTATCGAGGGTAAAAAAATACTCCACAACTTTTTGGTAAACATTTGCGGTTGCAGCCAGGATTGGACGCCGGCGCATTTTATTTCCGATACAGTTGAAACACTAAAAAAGCAAATTGGTGATCGTAAAGTAATAATGGCGCTGAGTGGTGGTGTTGATTCAACCGTTGCCGCCACCCTGATCCATAAAGCCATTGGTGACCGCCTTTATGGAATTTTTGTTGACAATGGCGTGCTTCGTAAAAATGAATTTGAAAATGTACTCACCACCTATGCCAAACTTGGCTTGAATGTAAAAGGTATAGATGCGAAAAATATTTTTTATAAAGAGTTGGCTGGTAAAACTGAACCTGAAGCCAAACGAAAAGTGATCGGTAGTTTATTCATTGATATTTTCCAGGAAGAAGCAAAAAAAATTGAGGGCATCGGGTTGCTTGGCCAGGGAACCATTTATCCTGATGTAATTGAAAGCATGTCTGTACATGGTCCTTCGCAAACCATAAAATCACATCATAATGTTGGAGGCTTACCCGAACACCTGCATCTTGAGTTGGTAGAGCCTTTGCGTTCTCTATTTAAAGATGAAGTAAGGAAAGTGGGAAGAGAACTTGGTATTCCTGCAGAGATGATCGACCGCCATCCTTTTCCCGGCCCGGGACTTGCTATAAGAATTTTAGGCGAAGTGAATGAAGAAAAAGTGAATTTGTTGCAACGGGCAGATGATGTGTATATAAAAGCATTAAAAGATCACAACCTGTATGCAACGGTATGGCAGGCTGGTGCAATCTTATTGCCGGTAAAAAGTGTCGGCGTGATGGGTGATGAAAGAACCTATGAATTTACAGTGGCGCTGAGAGCTGTGACAAGTGTAGACGGAATGACTGCTGACTGGGCACATTTACCTTATGATTTCCTTGCTCATGTGAGCAGTGAGATCATAAACAATGTAAAAGGAATTAACCGGGTGGTATACGATATCAGCAGTAAACCACCGGCAACGATCGAGTGGGAATAGACCCCCTGTCCTCCGCCGCAGGCGGAGAGACTTAGATCGATTAGTTCCTTCAATGATGGGCATTAGAATTCTTGCAGAAAATATGTCATTACAAAAGATGAAAATAATTCAAAAGCTGGGCCTCCCTCTCCTTCAGGAGAGGGATAAGAGGGTGAGGTTGAAACTTGCATCTTTAGTCACCCTATTTCTTTTCTTTTCATTGGCAAACACTTTTGCACAGAACACCAATTCAAAACAAAAGATCGCTGTCTTCGCACCTTTGTATCTCGATTCTGCTTTTGATGCCACAAACAGTTATCGCTACGATAAAAGCTTTCCAAAATTTATAAACCCAGGTCTTGAATTTTATGAAGGCATCCAGTTTGCACTTGATTCGCTTAATAAAGAAAATGCACAACTCGAGGTCTTTGTTTTTGATACCCGATCAGCAAAAACTTTACTGCCTGAACAATTGAACGAGCTGGACAGTGTGGGTTTGATCATTGCGCATGCGAATGCGCAGGAGAATTGGGTGCTTGCTGATGAGGCCCGCATCAGGAAAGTGCCTTATATCAATGTCAACCTTCCTAATGATGGCGGCATTACCAACAATCCCTATTTTGTAATGCTTAACCCTTCACTCAGAACCCATGTGGAAAGTGTTTATCGTTACCTGCAAAAATTTTATGCGCTGAATACGATAACAGTGCTTGGGAAAAAAGGACAGATGGAGGATCTTATCAAAACTTATTTGGCGGATTTTGAAAAATCAACTGCTTCCGTTCCATTGAAATTAAAATATGTTGATCTCGCTGACAGCTTTACTGTGAGACAACTGGTGCAGTTGCTTGACAGCAATCGCCAGAATACTTTTTTTGCCGCAAGTCTTGATGATCATTTCAACCGCAGGCTCCTCACCCACTTTGCTTCGCTGGGAAAATCATACAAGACGAGTATCATCGGTATGCCAACACTTAATAATCTCGAAAAAGATTTTTCACGACCTGAATTCAAAGGACCTGAGATCATTTATGGACATCCGTTTTATAATCCCCGTACTGATAAAGTAAGTACCGAGATCAACAATCATTTCTCCACAAAAATGTTTGCCCGCCCAAGTGATATGGTATACCGGGGTTATGAAGTGATGTGGAAATATTCAAAGTTGCTGACACAATACAAGAATGATCTTTCATCCAATCTTTCCAATAAGAGTAACAAGGTTTTTACTGACTTCGACATTCAACCGGTGCTGAACAAGCAAACAATGACGATGGAATATTTTGAAAACAAGAAATTGTATTTCATCAAATGGCAGGATGGCGTGATCAGGGGAGTGAATTAAATCTTTAGTTCTCAGTCGATAGTCAATAGTTGTAGCTTTTGCAATCGGAGCCTTTACAGTAAATCATTTACAACTTGCGTTTAACGTGTTTACCATAGTTTCAAGGGTTTCGTTTCCGGCCCGCATTTGACGAAAGGTGTTATAAGTTTTCCCGGTCTCACGATCCTCCAAATAAAAAGTCCTCAATTTGCCCGCGGTCCTTTGACGACCATGTGCAATTTCAAACACCTCGTCATACTTAACATGTAAAAAAAACCTGTAAGTTTTTTTATCCTGGTACAGGCTGTCCGTTTCAATTTCTTTTTGGATTGCAAGTACATATTTGCCTTTATAATCTTTAAATTTCTTCGTTACAGCCTGCTCATAACCATAAATAGTAGTTTTATCCTTGAATTTTTCAACGACCAGGATTCCATCACATGTGAAGTCCGGAGGTATAGGCCCCGTATCTGCAACTTGTGCATTCAGAGATGTAAGGCTTAAGAATGTACAGGCAACCATAGGAAAGAGGATTTTTGCTGGCATAGAATTAATTTTATTGGATGAAAAATCAGAGGCAGAAACCTCTCTCGAAAATAGAAATTTATGTTGACAAGTTTTCACCGACTTCGATCTCCATCCCGTCCTGAATAAGCAAACAATGACGATGGAATATTTAAAAACAAAAAATTGTATTTCATCAAATGGCAGGATGGTGTGATCGGGGGAGTGAATTGATGTAAGGGTTTTTTGCCCCTAAATCCCCTAAAGGGGACTTACCCGGCAGTAGTTCCCTGATTTGACTTATGTATTTCTTTTTGCTTTAATTTTTCTATTGTACTTTTTATCTTTTCAATAACGAGGCTTGTCTCCTTAATGACCTCATCGTTTGTGAACCGCAATATTTCAATTTGAAATTCTTTTAATATTATCCCTCTGCTAATATCATATTCCTTATACTCAGGTAATAAATGAATTCCTCCGTCGATTTCTATCACAAGTTTTACTTCATGGCAATAAAAGTCAGCAATAAATTTCCAGATCGGATGTTGCCTTCTGATTCGCACACCCAGCTGCCTATTAGCAACTTTTTTCCAGATCATTTTCTCTGTTGCCGTCATTTCCCTCCGTAACCTTTCAGCAATCTGAAAAGTCTCCATTGATGCTCCATAATGCATACTTGTCGACATATTTGATCAATAGATATTTGATGATGAAAGTTAAGCAGAAGTTGAATTATGCAATACAGTAAAGTCCCCTTTAGGGGATTTAGGGGCTTAAGCAATTATAAAAAAAAGCCACCCCGATAAAAATCGGAATGGCCTGGTTCGAAACCGTCCTTATTGAAATTTCATTACTGTTTTACCAGCTTGAGTGTTTTTCGGTTTTCGCCTTGTCGCACTTCAACCACATACGCACCGACTTTCAGATCTGCGCCAAAACGAATTGGAATATTGGCGCTTTCTTTCTCGAACATTTTTACCTGTCTGCCCATCACATCATACACCACTATGCTCACTTTTTCGTTGGTCGCTCCATCCAATACCAGTGTAAACTGGTGTTCCGTTGGATTGGGGAATACTTTTACATTGA
>CBFGXP010000092.1:0-14583 GCA_965652775.1 uncultured bacterium | reverse complement strand
GACAGGAAGCATTTGATATTGAATATTGGTTATTGGAAGAAGCAAAGCTCCAAAGAATGCCTAAGCCAAAGCCATTGAGTGGCAGAATTGCATTGATCACAGGCAGCGGTGGGGGTATTGGGAAAGCGATCGCTAAAAAATTTGTTGAAGAAGGTGCATGTGTTGTTATTAATGATATTAATGAAGAAAGATTAAATGAAGCCAGGAATGAATTTGTTCAGCAGTTTGGAAAGGATTCAGTGAGCAGTACAATATTAGATGTTGCTGATGCAACAAATATTACAAAAGCAATGGAGGCTGCAAGTCTTGCTTTTGGAGGAGTTGATATTGTAGTAAATAATGCCGGATTATCTATTTCAAAACCAATCGAAGGACACACGGAGGAAGATTGGGACCTTTTATATGATGTGTTGGTTAAAGGTCAATTTATTGTTACTCAAAAAGCCGTGGAAATTATGCGTAAGCAGGGATTTGGCGGAGATATATTAAATATAGTTAGCAAAAATGCATTAGTGAGCGGGCCGAATAATGCTGGCTATGGTTCCGCGAAAGCTGCGCAGATGCACCTTTCGAGATTAAATGCCGCGGAGTTAGGAAAGGATAAAATAAGAGTGAATGTGGTTAACCCGGATGCAGTAATTTCAGGAAGCAATATCTGGAAGGGAGGTTGGGCAGAAGGCAGGGCAAAAGCATATGGCATTAAGGTTGAAGATTTACCTCAGTATTATGCGGGCCGTACGTTGCTGAATGAAATTATTCTTCCTGAAGATATTGCTAATGCTTGTTTTGCATTTGTAAGTGGATTATTAAATAAGTCAACCGGTAATATGCTAAATGTAGATGGCGGAGTGCCTGCTGCCTTTGTAAGATAAGCTATGGAACGAATCGCTTTTAAAATGAAATTGTATGATGGTCGTGAAGAAGAATATAAGAAACGACATGATGAGATCTGGCCTGAGTTGAAAGTTCTATTGAAAGAATCGGGTGTTGAGGATTATTCCATTTTCCTGGATAAAGAAACAAATATTCTTTTTGGAGTGTTGAAAATCACAAATGCATTGAAACTGCATGAACTGCCAGCTCATCCAGTGATGAAAAAGTGGTGGGCTCATATGAAAGATATTATGGAATCAAATGAAGATAATTCCCCTGTTTCTGTTCCTTTGAAAGAAGTTTTTTACTTGCCATAAATAAACTGTATGCGAATTGAAAAATATAAGATCGAGGAACATAATCGATCATTGCTTGCCGAACACAAAAGAAAATTTGATTTTGCGGCCACAGGCTTAAGCAATATCGAATCGGTCATCCAAAAGATAATTGATTTTAATGTTGCTATACCTTCATGGGCGTTGGGTACCGGGGGCACAAGGTTTGGGAGATTTTCAGGAGCAGGTGAACCAGGGAATATTGAAGAAAAGATGGAAGATGTTGGAATACTTCATTCACTGAATCAGTCAAGTGGTGCTATTTCATTGCATATACCCTGGGACATTCCTGAAAATTATGCAGCTATCAAAACGTTGGCAGCACAGTTAGGTTTAAAGTTCGATGCAGTGAATTCTAATACCTTTCAGGATCAGAAAGATCAGCCTTTGAGTTATAAGTTCGGTTCTTTGCAGCATGTAAATAAAGCAGTTCGTAAGCAGGCGATCGAACACAATATAGAAGTGATCAAGCATGGTGTTGAACTAGGATCAAAAGCATTAACAGTTTGGCTGAGTGACGGAAGTTGTTTTCCGGGCCAGTTAAATTTCAGAAAAGCCTTTCAGAATACGTTGGAGAGCTTGCAGGAAATATATGCAGCCTTGCCGGTTGATTGGAAAATATTTGTTGAGTACAAGGCCTACGAACCCAATTTTTATTCAATGACGGTTGGTGATTGGGGACAATCACTATTGTATGCAAATAAATTAGGCAACAGGGCGTATACATTGGTAGACCTTGGACACCATTTACCAAATGCCAATATCGAACAGATCGTTGCATTGTTGTTAATGGAAGGCAAATTGGCTGGTTTCCACTTTAATGATAGCAAGTATGGCGATGATGATGTGACCGTAGGAAGCATCAAGCCATACCAGTTATTCTTAATTTTTAATGAATTGGTGGAAGGAATGGATGCAAAGGGTATGAACCACGCTACTGATCTTGGTTGGATGATCGATGCGTCCCATAATGTAAAAGATCCACTTGAGGATTTGCTTCAATCTGTAGAGGCTATTATGATCTCCTATGCCCAGGCCTTAATGATCGATAGAAGGAAATTGAATGAAGCCCAGCAAAGCAATGATGTAGTAGCGGCCCAGGAGATCTTGCAAAATACTTTCCGCACGGATATAAGAGCTATTCTTGCCGAGGCAAGATTAAGAACAGGGGGAGCAATAGACCCTTTACAATGTTTTCGCCAATTGAAAATAAGGGAACAGCTGATTAAAGAAAGAGGAAGTAAAACCGTAGCAACAGGGTTATAATGAACAAAATTCCTTCCATAGCAATATATGATGTGGGCAAGACAAACAAAAAACTGCTATTGTTTGATGAGCACTATAATGTTGTACATGAAGAAACGATTCAATTACCTGAAACCACGGATGAAGATGGATTTCCGTGCGAAGATATTATTGCGCTGACAACATGGATCAAAACTAGTTTTAACAAAATACAAAATGATCCGCGTTTCGGGATCAGCGCCGTAAATTTTTCCGGGTATGGCGCCAGCTTTGTTTTCCTTGATGAAAATAAAAATGTAATACCACCATTGTATAATTACCTGAAGCCTTATTCACCTGCATTGAAAAAAAAATTCTACAGTGATTACGGTGGAGAAAGTCATTTTTCCAAAATCACGGCATCACCCGTGTTGGGAAATCTTAATTCAGGGATGCAATTATATCGTTTGAAATACGAAAAACCTGAACTGTTTCAACGAATAAGATCTGCATTGCACCTGCCACAATATTTAAGCTTCGTACTTGGCGCAACTCTGCAATCAGATATTACCAGTATCGGATGTCACACCAATCTCTGGAATTTCCAGCAGAATAAATACCATGATTGGGTAACAAAAGAAAATGTTTCAGAAAAACTGGCGCCGATCGAAAATTGTAACACGATTGCCGGCAAAATTGATAAGTCAATAGCAATAGGAATAGGATTGCATGACAGCTCTGCTGCATTAATACCTTACCTTACTTCGTTTAATGACCCATTCATTTTATTATCTACAGGCACGTGGTGCATCAGCCTGAATCCTTTTAATCACACGATGCTTTCTGATTATGAACTGCGTGAAGATTGTCTTTGTTATTTAAGTTATGAAGGACAGGCTGTAAAAGCTTCAAGGGTGTTTGGTGGCTATGAGCATGAACAACAAGTAAAACGACTTGCAGAACATTTTAAAAAGCCGCTCACCTATTATACTACGATCGGGGTCAATACAGAATTGTTGAAAAAACAAAAACATGCTATCAAAAACCTGCAGCTGATGAATGAAGAAAGTGCGCCCGCAAAATCTGCTTTTGAGAAAAGAAAACTGGTCGGATATAAAAATTATGAAGAAGCTTATCACCAATTAATAGTTGATATTGTTACGCAACAGGTAAGAAGTACTAACCTGGTGCTCAGGGGAACAGGTGTAAAAAGGATTTTTGTTGATGGCGGTTTCAGTAAAAACCCAATTTATATGTATTTGATGGCCGAGGCGTTCCCAACACTTGAAGTATATGCAGCTTCAGTTGCGCAGGCGAGTGCCCTGGGTGCAGCATTGGTCATTCACCAGCATTGGAACAACAAACCTCTTCCTTCAAGTATCATTGATATGAAATTGTATTCGGCCACTCATCAAACCTCAATTTGAGATAAAAATGAAATGGGAGTATAATATTAACTATCCTTCAATTGATGATCTGCAAAAAAAAGCAAAACGAAAGGTCCCAAAGTTTGCGTTTGAATATCTTGAAGGCGGGTGTAACGAGAATGTGAATCTTAACAAGAATACTGCTGAATTAAGGCAAGTGGAGTTATTGCCTTACTATCTCAGTGATCATCAAGGCTCGAGTCTCAAAACTGAATTATTTGGTCATGTGTATGATGCGCCATTTGGTATCGCACCGGTGGGTTTGCAAGGATTGATCTGGCCAAATTCGCCGGAAATACTTGCTAAGGCTGCTCTTCACCATAACATACCATTTATATTAAGTACTGTAACAACTTCCAGTATTGAAAGGATCAGCGAAATAACAGAAGGAAGAGCATGGTACCAATTGTATCACCCGGCTGAAGATTCTTTGCGGGATGATATTTTAAAAAGATTAGAGGCTGCAAATTATGGTGTGCTGGCTTTATTGTGTGATGTGCCTTCATTTGGTTACAGACCCTGGGATATACGGAATGGTCTTGCTATGCCGCCACGAATGACACTGAGAAATATTTTGCAAATCATCATAAGACCTGAATGGGCATTGAAAACTTTATATCACGGAACGCCAGGTTTTGCGACAATGAAACCTTATATGCCGAAGGGATTAGACATGAAACAGCTTGGTGCATTCATGAATAAAACTTTTTCAGGCAGGCTGAATGCAGAAAAAATTGCACCGATAAGGGATAAATGGAAAGGTAAAATTGTTTTGAAAGGTGTAGCAACAGAAGAAGATACTGAATTAGCTATCAAGCTCGGAGTAGATGGGATTATTGTTTCCAATCATGGAGGCCGCCAATTAGATGCAGGACAATCAACGATCAAATCGTTGGCACCAATTGTCAAAAATTATAAAGGCCGGATAAAAATAATGATGGATAGTGGAATCCGTACAGGTCCCGACATTGCAAGAACATTAGCGAGTGGTGCAGAATTTGCTTTCATGGGTCGCTCATTTATGTATAGTGTTGCGGCATTAGGCAACGAAGGCGGTAATCATATTATTTCAATATTAAAGACACAACTGAAACAAGTAATGGAACAGGTTTGTTGTGAAAAACCTGAGGAACTTTGCAGGCACTTATTGAATGTTCAATATTCTCCGGGAACGATTCCCGATTGGCCTTTGCTGTTCAAGGATATAAAGAAATAATGTTTTACAGGGATTATTTATGTCTTTGGGCCAAAACATTTACAACATCTTCCAGTTTATAATTCTTTGCTTTTAATAAAACAAGATAATGATAGAGAAGATCTGCCGCCTCACCTAAAAATTTTTCTTTGTTGTCATCTTTACTTTCGATCACAAGCTCCACGGCTTCTTCGCCAACTTTCTGTGCTATCTTATTGATGCCTTTGGCAAAAAGAGAAGATGTATAGGACGAGTCGGTTGGGTTATTTTTCCTGTCAACGATTATCCTTTCCAGTTTCTCCAATGAAAAAGACGAGTTGCTTTCGTTAAAACAGGTATCGGCGCCAGTATGGCAAACCGGCCCCGTGGGAGAGGCCCTGATGAGCAAAGTATCGTTATCGCAATCGGCTATAATTTCGTTCACGAATAAGAAATTGTTACTTGTTTCTCCTTTTGTCCAGAGTCGTTGTTTAGTGCGGCTATAGAACGTTATTTTCCCTTCTGCATTTGTTTTGCTAAATGCTTCTTCATTCATAAACCCAAGCATCAGTACTTTACCACTTATCGCATCCTGTACGATCGCAGGAACTAATCCATCTGTATATTTTGAAAAATCAGGTTTCATATTCTAACTGGAATGTTTTTAGTAGCTAAATATTTTTTTAAGTCCGGTATCGGGATCTCTTTAAAATGGAATATGCTGGCAGCCAATGCCGCATCCGCCGATGCTTTTTCGAATACTTCAATAAAGTGTTCCATCGTACCCGCGCCACCGCTTGCAATAACAGGCACAGGTAATTGTTCAGCAAGCAGCCTGGTTATTTCAATCGCAAAACCATTCTTCGTTCCATCATGATTCATTGATGTCAGCAATATTTCACCTGCACCGCTGTCAACCGCCTCTTTCGACCAATCAAAACATTTTTTATTGGTCTTGGTTCGGCCGCCATTTAGATAAACATACCATTCACCATCTTCTTCTTTTTTTGTATCAATTGCAAGTACTATACACTGGCTGCCAAATTCCTTTGCCAACTCTTTGATCAGTTGGGGATTTTTAAAGGCAGAAGTATTTACCGAAATTTTATCAGCACCATTTTGCAACAACATGTTTACATCTTCGATGCTGCTGATACCACCACCCACTGTAAATGGTATATTAACATGGTGTGCGATCTTATTCACAAGTTCGCTGAGTGTTTTTCTTTTTTCAATCGTAGCCGTAATATCAAGGAAAACTAACTCATCAGCACCTTCTTTTGCATACAGTGCGCCCAGTTCTACCGGGTCACCGGCATCACGAAGATTTACGAAGTTGGTTCCCTTCACCGTTCTGCCATCTTTGATATCCAAACAAGGTATGATGCGTTTTGTCAACCCCCTAAATCCCCCTAAAGGGGGACTTGATGCATCAGTTTCTATATTCGATTTTATGTTCATAATTTAATCCGTGTTAATTCTGATCATACGCCTTCCGCCGCAGGCGGAAGGTTTGGCGGGTTTATTTCCTGGAACTCAATGCTATTTTAATTCCCAATCCAATTAACAATACGCCGGTGATCTTGTTTTGCCATTGCACAAATCCTTGTTTATCGGCTAACCAGTTTCCAAGTTTGCCAAATAACAGGGCCACGATCATATTTACAATCGTCCCTGAAAAATTAAACCACAGTCCCAATAACAAGACCTGCATGCCAGCATTTCCTTTTTCAGGATGAATGAACTGTGGAAGAAAGGCAAGAAAGAATAAGGCGACTTTCGGATTCAGCACATTAGTAAAAAGACCCTGCCAAAACAATTTGGGAAGTGATTTTTTCTCAACTTCGTTACTGATGCTGAATTGATTTTGGTTGCTTAAAAAAGATTTTATTCCAAGGTAGACGAGGTACGCGGCGCCAGCGTATTTGATAATATTGAACGTCGTAGCTGAATTGGCAATAATAGCTGAAAGACCAATTACTGCTGCCAGCAAATGAACAATACAACCACCGGCAATCCCAAGCGCAGAAACTATTCCGGCTTTCACCCCCTGCGAAGTACTTTTAGTAGCCACATACAGCATATCATTGCCCGGTGTAATGTTTAACATCAGGCTGGCAAATGCAAAAAGAAAAAAATCGTTCAGGCTGATCATATAAACTGTTTTAGATCTGTCAACAATATTTTTTTCTCATAGATCGCTTTTCCAACAATAGCACCACTGCACCCTGCTTCCCTCAACAATAGCAGATCATTAATAGATGAAACGCCTCCACTTGCGATCAGGTCTATTGACGGATGCTGGTTCAGGATTTTCTTATAAAGTTCAATCCCTGTCCCTTCGAGTAGCCCGTCCTTATTAATATCAGTACAAAAAAACTGTCTGACCCCTTTTGTTTTATAATTTTCAATCAGATCAAACACTGACAGGTCAGTAGTCTCTGTCCATCCCTTGATAGCCAGTTTATCTTCCTTTACATCTGCACCAATTATAAATTTTTCTACACCAAACTCCAGCAGCCACCCGGTTAGCGTTTTTTCATCTTTGACGGCAATACTTCCTACTGCGGCATATGCGGCACCGCACTCGAAACAAATGCGGACATTCTTATTTGTACTTATACCACCACTAAAATCAATCAGTAGCTGGGTTTTTGAAGCAATTTGTTCAAGCACTTTCCAATTCTTTACATCGCCAGCTTTCGCTCCATCAAGGTCCACAAGGTGTAATCGTTTTAAACCTGTGTCTTCAAATTGCTTTGCAACCTCCAGAGGATTTTCATTATAAACTTTTTTTTGTTCATAATCTCCTTTGGTAAGACGAACGCATTTCCCTTCTATGATGTCTATTGCAGGTATAATAAACCCCCAACCCCCTGAAGGGGGCTTTGTATCTTCTTGAATTGATTTTTTTTTGATTTCATTCATAAATCCAGAAAATTTTTAAGTATGGTTTCTCCCGTCGATGCACTTTTTTCAGGATGAAATTGTACACCATAAAAATTACTTTTTCTCAAAGCACTGCTATAAGGTTGTATATACTCCGTTGTTGCAATGGTATGTTCACCTTTCCCAGCATAATATCCATGAACAAAATAGCAATAGCTATTCGCATTCACATTTTTAAACAGGTCAGTATTCAAATCATAGATCGAGTTCCATCCAATCAGCGGAACTTTTAACTTTTCAATTTTAACCTTAAACTTTTTCACATCTTCATCGAATATTCCCAAACATGTTGTATCATTTTCTTCAGAATATTTACACATTAACTGCATGCCAAGACAAATGCCCAATACCGGTTGCTTCAAAGAGCAAATGAGCCTGTCCAGGTTTCTTTCTTTTAAATAATGCATTGCGGTGCTGGCTTCACCAACGCCTGGAAAAATAACTTTATCTGCATTCATGATCTCTGCGGGATCATCGGTGACCACCGCTGTGTAGCCGATTCTTTCCAATGCATATAAAACTGACCGGATATTTCCTGCATTATATTTTATGATCGCAATTTTCAAAGTATGCCTTTTGTTGTTGGTAGTTGCATGTTTTCAACATCTCTTTGTACAGCCATTTTAATTGACTTTGCAAGAGCTTTAAAAATAGATTCAATCTTATGATGCTCATTGTCCCCTTCTGCCTTTATATTCAAGTTGCATTTAGCCGCATCACTGAATGATTTAAAGAAATGATAGAACATTTCTGTTGGCATGTCGCCGATCTTTTCCCTTGTAAATTTTGTATCCCATACGAGCCAATTTCTTCCGCCAAAATCGATCGCCACCTGCGCCAGGCAATCATCCATAGGTAAAGTAAATCCATATCGCCCGATACCTGCCTTATTGCCCAATGCCTTTGCAAATGCTTCGCCCAATGCAATGGCAGCATCTTCTATGGTGTGATGTTCATCAATATGCAGATCACCATTAACGGTGATCTTAATATCAGCGCCGCTATGCTTACCCAATTGATCAAGCATGTGATTGAAAAAATTCAGACCAGTGTTGATCTCTGTTTTTCCATTGCCATCTAAATTCAATTCGATGCTGATCTTAGTTTCATTAGTATTTCTTTCATGCTTTACATATCGATTGCCCAGCTTTAGAAACTCGTAGATCTTTTTCCATTCAGTCGTTTCAAGGGCAATTGTGGGCGCCAGTGTTTTAATGGTGTTACTGATCTCTCCGCCACCCAGACCTGGATCGTTGTTTATCCAAATAGCCTTACAGCCAAGATTTTTTGCCAATTGTACATCAGTGATCCTGTCGCCAATTACAAATGAATTCACGAGGTCATATTCATGATTATTGATATACTTTGTAAACATACCGACGCCAGGTTTTCGGGTTGGTGCATTATCTTTTGCAAATGTTTTATCGATCAGTACGTCTTTAAAGTGGATTCCTTCATTTTCTAAATTCTTCATAATGAAATTATGAATGGGCCAGAATTTTTCCTCGGGAAATGAGACTGTGCCCAAACCATCCTGGTTAGTTGGCAGTACTAATTCATAATCAAATTCCTTAGCAATTCTCGAAAGCCAGGTAAACATTCCCGGATAAAACTCGAGTTTTTCAAATGAGTCGATCTGATATGTAGGCGGCGCTTCTTTAATGATCGTTCCATCCCTGTCAATAAATAAAACTTTTCGACCCCCTGTCTCCGCCACAGCGGAAAAACTTAGATTAGATGAATCCATTTAATTCGATTTAAACTTTGACAATTCTTCTATTAGTTGTTTGTTCTCGTCAGGAGTACCAACGGTAATTCGTAAACTGTCTTCACATAAAACAACCTTGCTTCGATCACGTACAATAATTCCTTTTTGACATAGCTGCTCATAAATATTTTTTGCATCCTTCATTTTTGCTAATAAGAAATTCGCTTCCGATGGGAAAACATCTTCAGTGAAAGAGAGATTTAGTAGTTCTTTTTTTAAGTTTTCTCTTTCAACCACAGTAGTAGCTATATGGTCGTTTACCCAGCTTATATTTTCTAACGCTTCCAAAACCAGCAATTGAGTAGCCGTATTAATATTATAGGGGTACTTTACTTTGTTCATCAGATCAATGATCGGCTTTGAAGCGAAAGCCATTCCCAACCTTAATCCTGCTAAGCCCCAGGCCTTGCTTAATGTTTGCATCACTACGAGGTTTGGATATTCGGTGAGCTCTGCAATAAAAGTTTTCTGTTTAGCATAGTTGATATAGGCTTCATCAATTACTACGATGCCATCAAAATTATTCAGGATTATTTCTACATCAGCACGATTGATACTATTACCTGTAGGATTATTCGGAGAGCAAATAAAAATTAGTTTAGTAGATGGATCAATTGCAGCTTCGATCGCATCAATATCCAGCTGGTAATCTTTTGTAAGATTTACTTTTTTCACTTTTACATCATTCATTTCCGCACATACTTCATACATGCCATAAGTGGGAGGGAAGATAATCGCATTGTCATGGCGCGGCTCACAGAAAATACGGTATAACAGATCAATTGCCTCATCACTACCGTTACCAAGAAAAATATTTTGCGCTGGTACACCTTTTATATTGCTCAATTTTTCTTTTACCGCCATTTGCAGCGGGTCCGGATAACGATTAAAATTATCCGGTAATGGAGAACCATAGGAATTTTCATTGGCATCAAGAAAAATAGAAGCATTACCAGTAAACTCATGCCTGGCAGATGAGTAAGGCGTCATCTTTTTGATGTTTTCTCTAACTAAGCTGTCTAAATTAAAATCCATAATGCCCTCCAAAAGCTCCCTTGAATGGGAGGAATAAAATTTTTATGAATGTTAGTGTTCTTTAAGTCTTATCGCTACTGCATTTTTATGTGCGTGCAATCCTTCCGCCGCTGCCATTTGGATCACTGTGTTGCCGATATTTTCTAAACCTTGTTTTGTTAGCTGCTGAAAAGTTATCTTTTTTACAAAGCTATCAACAGAAACGCCACTATACGTAGCGGCATAGCCATTAGTTGGTAAAGTGTGATTTGTACCGCTTGCATAATCTCCAACAGATTCAGGTGAGTAATTCCCGATAAATACCGAACCTGCTGAAATTATTTTATTCATAAATTCTTCAGCATTGGTGCATGAAAGAATCAAATGTTCAGGAGCATACAGGTTTGAAAAATCAAGTGCTTCGTCAAGCGAATTGAATAAAATGATCTTACTGTTCGTCAAAGCTTTCTCTGCAATTGCTTTTCTCGATAGTTCTTTTAATTGTGCTTGTAGGCATTTCTGAACATCTTCAGCGATCGAGCTGCTTGTCGTTAACAGGATGACCTGCGAATCTGTACCATGTTCAGCTTGTGATAAAAGATCCGATGCAACAAACTCCGGTACAGCATTTTCATCTGCAATGATTAAAACTTCCGACGGACCTGCTGGCATGTCTATTGCCACACCTTCCTTTTGTATCAGTTGTTTAGCCGCAGTTACATATTGATTACCGGGGCCAAATATTTTAAAAACTTTTGGAATGGTTTCTGTGCCATAGGCCATCCCTGCAATTGCCTGCACTCCTCCGGCTTTAATTACCTTTGTAACACCACAAAGATTGGCTGCGTAAAGTATTGCAGGACTTATAAAACCATCCTTTGATGGCGGTGAACATAAAATAATTTCTTTGCATTGTGCAATGGCAGCAGGAACCGCCAGCATCAACACTGTCGAGAACAGGGGAGCCGTACCCCCCGGAATATAAATACCTATTTTTTGAATGCCAACGGATCTTCGCCAGCAATTTATTCCTGGCATTGTCTCTATTATTTTAATTTCATCAACCTGTGATTGATGAAATTTTTGAATATTTGTTTTTGCTTGTTGGATCGCCTCTTTTAATTCATCGGGTAATAATTTCCCAGCCGCTTTAATTTCTTTATCGCTTACCTGCAGCGTTTTCAATTTGACCCCGTCAAACTCTTTTGTGTATTTGCGGATTGCCTTATCACCTTTAGTTTTTACTTTTTCTAAAATTTTCTTTACCACCTTTTCCAAAGATTCCGTTTCCAATACTGGTCGCTTACTTATCTCCTGCCAATCCTTAGTTACAGGATATCTTATCACATTTATCATCATGATTCTTTTAAATCTTAAAAATCGTGGTCTATACTATCATCTTTTCAATTGGTACGATTAGTATTCCCTGCGCACCTGTTTCTTTTAATTGTTCAATTATATTCCAAAAATCTGTTTCACTGATAACGGAGTGAACAGAGCTCCATCCTGATTCGGCCAATGGTAAAATAGTAGGGCTTTTCATTCCTGGCAATAGTTTTACTATGGCATCTAATTTATCATTCGGAGCATTTAACAAAACATATTTATTGTTCTTTGCTTTTTTCACTGCCCGGATACGGAACAATAACTTTTCAAGAAGGCTTAGTTTTTCAATAGATAGGTTTTTATTACTGATCAGGACTGCTTCGGATCTTAGAACTGTTTCTAATTCAGTAAGCTCATTGCTAAATAAAGTACTTCCCGAACTGACCAGGTCGCAAATGGCATCTGCTAATCCTATACGAGGCGCTATCTCTACCGATCCGCTGATCTCGTGGATTGTTGCTTTGATATTTCTCTCTTTAAGAAAATTTGCCAGAATTAAGGGATAGGTGGTGGCAATTTTGTGGCCATTTAAATCGGCAACTGACTTTAGCGTACCGCTGTTAGGAATTGCGATTGACAGTCTGCATTTGCCAAATCCCAGTTTTTCGACGGAAGTGACTTGTTTATTTTTTTCAACAGTTACATTTTCACCAACGAAACCAATGTCTACTACTGCATCCTGCACATATTCGGGAATGTCATCATCACGAAGGAAAAATACTTCCATTGGAAAATTCGAAGCCTGTACTCTTAATTGATTATTGCCATTACTTACATCGATGCCACATTCTTTAAGTAAAGACATTGAGCCATCATAGAGTCGTCCTTTTTTCTGTACAGCAATTTTTAAATTGCCCCCGTCCCCTGATAGGGTGTTTGTCATTTCCTTATTCATAATTAATTTTTCATTTTATAATTGTTACTCCAAAATTCCCTTTAGGGGAATAGGGGTAAAACAAAAGGGCTTACAAAATGTAAGCCCTTAAAAAGTTTATGTTTTACATAAATACATCACGGCCTACCACAGTCGGGCAAGGTATGATGATGATTATGTGTACGATTAATCATTGTGAAGCAAAAATAGGGGAAATGATTAGACCTTTGATATTTTTGTTGGTACTGATACGGTTGGGCAGCCAAACCTTTTCGATGTGGCACACGAACAAATGCTGATTGCCATGATAATAAGAGCAAATCCGGCGAGTAATTTAGTTTTCATTTGAAAATTGATTTTTAAATTAACGGTTAAACGCAATAAATTATTTTATAAAGATAGCTCAGTTTTTCAAAAATCAAACGTATAAAAACGTGATAAACACCTACCTTTACCGCCCTGAAAAACCCGAACTAAAACAACATGCTTCAACTTACAAAACCCTTGGCTTTTATTGACTTAGAGACGACCGGGGTAAACCTTGCCACAGACAGGATCATCGAAATAGCGATTGTTAAGGTTTTGCCGGACGGCAAGCGCAGCGCTAAACGCAAACTGATCAATCCTCAAATGCCTATCTCTAAGCAATCAAGCGATATCCATGGCATTACGAATGAGATGGTGAAAGATGCGCCAACCTTTAAGGATGTGGCCCAGGAGCTGAAACAAATGCTCGATGGTTGCGACATCGCCGGGTACAACAGTAATCGGTTTGATATTCCCATGATGGTTGAAGAATTTCTGCGTGCTGAAGTTGATTTTGATATGAAAGGCCGAAAACTTATCGACGTTCAAAATATTTTTCACAGGATGGAGCAGCGTACATTAAGCGCGGCGTATAAATTTTACTGCAATAAAGTCCTTGAAGGCGCACATAGCGCCGAGATCGATGCTACGGCTACACATGAAATACTGATCGCTCAACTGGAACGCTATCCCGATCTTGGGACTTCCGTTGACTCGGTTTTAAAATTAATAGGAGAAGAACCAATCGTTGATTTTGCACGAAGGTTTATAATGGAGAATGGTATTGAAATATTCAATTTCGGCAAATACAAAGGAAGACCGGTAGCAGAGGTTTTAAGAACGGAACCTCAATACTATGATTGGATGATGAAGGGAGATTTTCCTCAATACACAAAACAAAAACTTACCGAGATAAGAACCCGTAGCCTGCTTAAGAAGAATTAACGTTCATGTTTCAAGTTTTTCGTTAAGGCATAACCAAATATTGTAAATTCGTTTTCCCTCAACCAACTCTATTGGAGAAACTTGTAATTATACCTACTTATAATGAAAAAGAGAATATTGCCAATATTCTTTCTGCAATTTTTGGCTTACAAAAAGACTTTCATGTATTGGTAATTGATGATGGTTCACCTGATGGAACGGCGCAGATCGTAAAAGAGTTGCAGCCAAAATTTCCTGCTCAATTATTTTTAGCCGAAAGAAAAGGTAAGCTTGGATTGGGCACTGCTTATATTCATGGGTTCAAATGG
>CBFGXP010000091.1:0-14759 GCA_965652775.1 uncultured bacterium | reverse complement strand
ACAACCCTATGGGCATCTACGAAAGAGATTATAAAACTTCAAAATTCACTGACAATCTGCAGAACAATGCAGTGGTAATGCTTATTACCATCAATCTTGTCGTGTTTGTATTATTCCAGTTCGTCGGCGTCTTTTATTATTTCAGTTTTAATAAGGACCAGGACGCAAAATTCATGAATGATGTGTATTATAATCTTGCGTTACCCGGAACATTTAATGAATTTATTCGTAAGCCCTGGACACTGATCACTCACATGTTCTATCACAAAGGCATCTGGCATATACTTGGAAATATGCTTTGGCTATGGATGTTCGGTTATATTTTTCATGAGCTGACAGGAAACAAAAAGATCATTCCTGTATTTATATATGGGGCCATCGGAGGCGCAATTGCTTTTATGCTCGCTTACAATTTCATTCCGGTGTTAAGTGCCTATAATGCAACGGCAGTTGGTGCATCAGCAGGAATTATGGCTATAGTTGTAGCCACTACTATGATGGCGCCGGGTTATCGACTCTTCCCAATGATCAATAATGGTATTCCGCTTTGGGTGCTAACCGTTATTTACCTTATCATCGATCTTGCTCTTATTCCAGTTGAAAATACCGGCGGCCATATTGCACATCTTGCAGGCGGCTTCACTGGCTTTCTTTTCATTTTTTCGATGCGGCGCGGATTCGATTGGAGCATTGGTATGAATAGTTTCTTCGACTGGATAAATAATCTTTTCAATCCCGATAAGCCTAAGAAAAAAACAAAAGAAGAGTTATTTTATAAAAGCGAACGAAAGCCTTACACAAAAACTCCCAATCTTTCTCAACAGCGTATTGATGAAATTCTTGATAAGATTAATCAGCAGGGCTTTAATTCGCTTACTACCGAAGAAAAAGATCTGTTGAAAAAAGCAAGTAAAGAAGATCTGAAGTAGCCAGTAGTCAATATTCGGAAGTCAGGAGTCAGGATGTTCTATTTTGAAAATATTTTTCTAACTATAGACTGTTGACTATCGACTCCCGACTTCCGACTCCAAACTTCCCTTCGTAACTTGCACTAATGCCATCCCGCCTTCGAAACATTACAAGAAGAATCCTTGTCGTACTCAATATTATTACGGCGGTATTATATTTACTTTCCTGTCTTGCACCTTATATAAAGCCAACTGGATCCTGGGTGATCGCTGTACTCGGTCTTGCTTTCCCCCTTTTTTTAGTTATAATGATCGCATTTATTTTTCTATGGCTCATCCTTAAATTAAGGCGGGTTTGGTACTCAATAGTTATTTTATTAGTGGGTTACAAAAGCATCAGGGTTTTTTGGGCATTCAATGCTCCGTCAGCATTTCAATACCAGAAAAAACCAGAACAGATACGCATCGCCAGCTGGAACGTGGCGAGATTTCTCGAGTGGAAAAGAAACAACAATGAAAAAAGCCAGACAAGACTGAAAATGCTTGATCAAATTCAAACACAAAACGCGGATATCCTATGCCTGGAAGAATTTTTTCACTCACCTGATTCCATTTTTTATGATAATATAACAGAAATAAAAGCAATGGGTTATCCCTATTATTATTTTTCTTACGATCCTGACGGAGAGGCACAATATATAGGGTCGGCAATTTTTTCAAAATATCCAATGCTTGATACAGGACTTGTTCGTTATTTCCGGCCAAGTATGCCTGAGGCACTTGTGCATGCTGACATAAAAATAAACCAGGACACTATAAGAGTTTTTACCACCCATCTTCAATCAGTACAGTTCAGGCAAAGAGATTATGAAGCAATTACTGAAATACAAAATGCCGAAGATAGCTTGTATGCCAATTCAAGAACGGTTCTCGCCAAAGTGCGCAAAGCCATATTGCTTCGGAGTTCACAAGCCGATATAGCCCGCCAGATCATAGACGATAGCCCTTATCCAACGATCTTTTGCGGCGATCTGAATGACACTCCAAACTCCTATACCTATTTTACTATCCGCGGCCAGATGCAGGATGCTTTTCTGCAAAAGGGCTTTGGTATTGGCCGTACTTATTCATCACTTTCACCTACCCTTCGTATCGATTATATCCTTACCGATCACCAATTCAGCATAAAACAGTTTACCCGTGTGGTAAAATATCTTTCTGATCATTTTATGATAATGGCTGATGTAGAGCTGAAGAAAAAATAATATCTTCATTTCATGATGACGCTCCCTCACGCGATAGCGATCGGGTTCCGATGTTGTTGAATTCCCCTTTCTCAGGGCAGAGCCCTATTTTTACAAAAATTTTTTTATTGTTAACCAGGCTTTATTGCTACTATTAAACTTTCGTTGCAGGTTTTCCCTGAGTTTGTCGAAGGGCACTCTTGTCCCATTCATAATTCTATTCATTAACCGCGAGTCGTCAAACGTGAATCGTGCCGTAGCATAATCCTCACAACTGACGATTCACGGCTCACGAAAAGATTATAAAGGAACAGGAAGATCAACGGAGCGTCGCAAGGGACGATGATAGTAGTAAAATGTTTAGAAAAATAAAAGAAGATAGAAAATGAATAATAGGACAAAACAAAACAGTGAAGCTCAAAACTCACCATCGGGGGTTACGGGTGCACTAAAAATATATAACTCGTATTCCAGGCAGAAAGAAGTTTTTAAATCAATTACTCCGGGTCATGTGGGTATGTATGTGTGCGGACCTACGGTGAGTGGTGAGTCCCATCTTGGCCATGCACGCCCATACATTACGTTTGATGTGATCTACCGATATCTTATGCATCTGGGTAATAAGGTTCGATATGTTAGGAATATTACTGATGCTGGTCATTTCGAAGAAGAAGGTCGCGAAGCTGAAGACAAAATTTCAAAGAAAGCAGTGCTGGAAAAGCTGGAGCCTATGGAGCTGGTGCAGAAGTATACCAACCTTTATCATTGGGCAATGGAACAGTTCAATACGCTGAAGCCCACGATCGAGCCAACTGCCACCGGGCATATTGTTGAGCAAATTGGAATGATCGAAGAGATCATTAAAGCAGGTTATGGATACATATCAAACGGCTCAGTATATTTTGATGTAAAAAAATATGCAGCATCGCATGACTATGGAAAACTAAGCGGAAGAGTGATCGATGACCTGCTTGAAACGACAAGGGAATTGGACGGACAAGAAGAGAAAAGAGATATGGCAGATTTTGCTTTATGGAAAAATGCGGCGCCGGAACATATTATGCGATGGAAGAGTCCGTGGGGCATTGGCTTTCCCGGCTGGCATATTGAATGCTCCGCAATGGCAACAAAGTATTTGGGATCACAGTTTGATATCCATGGCGGCGGTATGGATCTTTTGTTTCCCCATCATGAAAGTGAGATCGCACAAAGCACAATTTGCAATCATGTGCCGCCGGTTCGTTACTGGATACACAATAACATGATAACGATCAATGGTAAGAAGATGGGTAAGAGCTATAACAACGTTATTAAGCTCACGGAACTTTTCAGTGGTGATCACCCGGCATTGGAGAAAGCATATCATCCAATGATAATCCGGTTTTTTATTCTGCAAACACACTATCGCAGTACACTTGATTTTGGCAATGAGGCATTGCAGGCGGCGGAGAAAGGATTGAAGAGATTGTGGGATGCTTATGAGAAGCTCGGCGTGTTGAGTTCGCAGCCGGGAGTTCGGAATCCGGAGTCGGCTTTTGATAAAGAGTTAGATGAGAAAGTGAAAAAACTTATTACAGAGTTTGACGAATTTATGAATGATGATTTTAGTACAGCGAAGGTGATGGCAAATATGTTTGAACTTGTTCCGGTGATCAACAGCATGAAGGATAGAACGATCCCGGTCTCGGCAGTAAGTAACGAAACTTTTGAATTGCTGCAAAAGCAAATGAAAGTTTATGTAGAAGATATCCTCGGTTTGAAAAGTTTTACCGAAGCCGATAATGACAAACTTAAAGGAGTAATGGACCTGCTGATCGATATCCGAAAGGAAGCAAAAGGGAAAAAGGATTTTGCTACAAGTGATAAAATAAGAAATCAGCTTGCAAGACTCGGAATAAGTTTAAAGGATGAAAAAGATGGCGGGATGAGCTGGAATATAGAATAGAACCACGATTTTCAGGATTGTTTTGGATTAAGAGGAAATAACGGACCTAATTAAGAGAACATTTTCCAAAAATCCCGATAATCAACATTTAAATGTTGGTTATCAAAAAAAGCTCTTTTCCTCGATCTAACAAAACTCTATATTTATTTCCCAATAATCGTTTTTAAAATCAAGTAATCCTGGTTCTATGCACTATGTTTCTCATTTATCAAAGGATGAAAAATTAAAGAAGCTGATCAAGCATCACGGCACATTCAAATTGAATAAGCAGAAAAATCTTTATCTATATCTCTGTTATTCCATTATGAGCCAACAGTTGTCAACAAAGGTCGCAAAAGTTATCAGGCAACGTTTTCTTGATCTCTATGGTGGTGAGCCTACCCCGCAACAGATCATTCATACTCCTTTTGAAAAGTTAAGGGGCATCGGTTTAAGCAATGCCAAAGTAAATTATGTGCAGAATGTAGCAAGGTTTCAAATAGAAAAAGGAATGGATCACAGGAAACTTTCAAAGATGAGCAATGAAGAGGTGATCGAATATTTAACGCAAATAAAAGGCGTAGGAAGATGGACCACTGAAATGTTATTGATGTTTGCTCTTTGCCGAGAGGATCTCTTTGCAATTGACGACCTGGGGTTACAACAGGCAGTAATTAGTTTATACGATTTGAAACATCGAAAGAAAAAAATAATGAATGCCAAAATTTTAAAGATAGCTGAACAATGGGCCCCTTATCGAACCTATGCGTGTTTGTATTTGTGGCGATGGAAGGATAATCCACCTGTCATTAACGGAACGAAAAAATAATTGAATTTCATTTTATTTTCTTGCAACGATCATCTTCCATCCCGGGATTGTCATGGTCGTGACCGGCTTTTCCGGTTTCAGTCCGGCATCTTTTTGCCAGGATCTCATTTCATCGGCAGACCAGTTACCAGACGCACTTATTACCGAAAAGTAAAGGCCGGAAGCAGATGCGATCACACCTCCTTCGCCCGGTTTTTCTGCGCGGATAAATTCACCAATGATAAAGATCCCACCAGGCTTTAATGCACGGGCTACCTTTTGGGCAAGTGTAATATTTTGTTCCCGGGTAAAGTGATGCACAACATTATTGATCATCACGAGATCATATTTTTCCGTTCCCAAATCATCAACAAGAGCATTGCCAGCTAAATAGTTTACACGGCCCGTAGTATCATATCTTTTTGCAATGGCTGATGCACTTTCCATCGCACCAGGTAGTTCAAGTACCGTACTGTTTAGCGCAGGATATTTTTTACAGAGTTCAATAGAATATAAGCCATGGGAACCCCCGATATCAAGCATATTGGTTGCATTCTTTGGGATTGGAATTTTTCCAGCCAACTCTTTTGCAGCATTTATTGAGAGGTCCCTCATTCCTTCCTGGTAAAGATTCCATTCTTTTTCATTTACTGAGTTGTGTAGTTGCAATGTATTTCCTGTGCGCACATATTCTTCCAGCATAGCCATCCAATTCCACTCAATTAATTGAAAACGAAGTTTGCCAATAAGATTTGATTCACTTTCTTTCAACAACCATTTGTGATATTTTTTTTTCAGTGAATATTTTTCGTCGCTCCAGTTTAAATAACCGATACCGACAAGACAATTGAGCAGTTGTTTTGTTGCATGTGCATTTGTATTGCATGAAGCAGCAATTTCATCAGCTGTTCTTGCTGTTTTACCAATGGCATCATAAATACCCAATTCGGCGCCAGCCATAATAGCTCTTGCGGCATTGAAAGCAATTTGGGTATCTACCAGCGGCGTAGGAGCAAGATTTAGTTTTAGTGCCATCCACTCCAATGGACTTTCAGGTTGAATTTTTATTTTCATTTAAATAGAAGTTGATGGTTCTAAGATAATTTTTTTTCGATCACTTAAGAATCCATCGGTTTTGAAGGTCTTAAGAAATGGACATAACACTATTAACTAAATAAGAAGTAAAGTCGTTGAGGTCCGGACCTCATTCCCATGGGACAGGATATGGGTTCAGGTTTTTCTCAACGGCAATTCTACGACAAACACCGATCCTTCACCCTCTTTCGTTTCTGCCTTTATTGCACCGTCGTGCGCCTTGATAACATCATAGCTCAATGATAATCCCAAACCAGTTCCTTGTCCGGGTGGCTTTGTGGTGAAGAAAGGTTGAAATACTTTATCGAGTGCACTTTGCGGAATGCCTGAGCCATTGTCCTTAACTTTAATGACAACCATTTCGTTTTCTTTTTTGGTCGTTACAATTACCCGTGGTTCAAACGTTCCGTTTAGTTTTTCTTTCTTTTCGTTTACAGCGTAAAATGCATTGTTAAACAGGTTTAATAATACGCTTCCAATTTCCTGGGGAACGACTTCTAACCTGCCAATCTCCTCATCAAAATCAGTTTCCATGATAGCATTGAATGTTTTATTTTTTGCACGCAGGCCATGATAACTTAATCGTAAATATTCATCGCACAGACTATTAATGTTTATTGATTCTTTTTGACCTGTCCGGTTTCGTGCATGCTGCAGCATCCCCTTTACAATGGACTCTGCCCGTTTGCCATGATAATGTATTTTTTCTTCATGCTCTTTCAAATTATCTGCAATCACCTTCACTTCGTCTAAATTGCCTTTGGCGATCTCTGCCTTCATTTCCGCAATCAATTCAGTATTGACTTCGGAGAAATTATTAATAAAGTTGAGGGGATTTTGTATTTCGTGAGCGATACCTGCAGTAAGTTGTCCAAGCGACGCCATTTTTTCGGCCTGAATTAATTGCTTTTGCGCCTGCTTCAAATCAAGTAAAGCCTGATCTACTTGTTGTTTCGCTGCATCGAGTTTGTTGAAATCTTCATACCGTGCATAAGCAGTAGAAAATGCATCAGCTACGGATTGTATTATTTTAATTTCCTGTTCGCCTAATTGGGTAGTGTTGCCAACATACAGCATGCCTTGTAAAAATGGGGCAAAATGTAAATAAAAGCCCCCACCGGGAAGTTTACTCAGGTATTGTTCCGGAGATGTATACACTCCCTGCTTTACTAAATTGCCTGCAAATTCAGTGTAAGCTTCCTGGTCCCAGTATTCTGTATAAAATTTTTTATTCTGCCAATGGCTCAATATTTCAGAAATATTTCCCGGAGTATTATATGGAAGGTCAAAAGCGGCAACTGCTTTTCCATCGGGTGTAGAAAGGTAGGTGTGACTGACCTGTTGCAGGTCATCCATAATAAATACACCACATCGTATGAACCGAACTCCAAGCACGGTTAGCTCGTTCCATATTAATGGTGTTATTCTTTCAAGGTCACTTGTTGTACGCATCGATGCGATCTCAGCACGAACCCTGTCAAGCGATGCTTGTTTTACTGCTTCTTTAGTCTGCGCTTCGGCAATTTTCAAATCCAGGAAACGACGGTAGGTAAGACCAAAAACTGCTGTAAACTTTTTTAATTCCGAACTTGTTTCTTCATCCAGGGGATCTTTAGTAAAAGTGAAAATTGCACCTTCTTTGAAAAAGAAACAGGTACTTGTTTGTTTTTCCGTAGTAACGCTCTGGGTGAATTGTGGCGCATGGTTCGTAAGCGCCTTGTAATAATGGATAAGATTTTCGCCTGACAGATCATAACGTAAGGATGTTTCTTTCAGTAACCATGCATCGTAGGCCGCTTCAAGCATTGGATGAATGGACATTGAGACTTTGCCGGTAACCTGTCCAATTGTTCCATCCTTTGTGGTATTTGCCCTCCATACCTGCATCGTCTTTTCTTTTCCATTAATGATGATCAACCCGCAACGCAACAGCGAAATGCCAAGTTTATCAAGCTCGCTGAACAATACGCCCGTTGCATTACCTACATCATCACTGCTCCGCATTGCCATTGCACTTGCCCTGACCCTCTCAAGTGAAACTTCAACCTGCGCTTCTTTTATTTGCGCTTCAGTAGTTTGTAAATCGATGAAACGCTGGTATAATCTTTCAAATTCAATGGCCATCTTTTTTACAACATATTTCTCCTCGGGTGTCGCTTCCCTTGTATGTCCAAAACCGACATATCCGAATTTGCAATATCCCTGTGTAATGAATAATCCATTTGGAAAATCCTCAGGGTAGAACTTTGCATCGTCAGGTACCGCTGAAAGGATTTCCTGGAACAATTGGAATACATATGGAAGGATTTCGTAAGGGTACATATGGGCATTTACCTCGTCCGGTCCTCCTTTCTTCCAGTTTTCAACACTCTCCTTCCACGCCTCTACCGCATCCATGTCAATTTTTTGTTCTGCCTGTACACGTTTGCCTTTCCTGCCGGTGGTCCGGTAAGAGAACTTATTATTTTTCAGATCAAATAATGTGAGATGAGAAAACACGGGAGAAATACCTAATATATCGTATTGCTCAAAGAGAACCGACAATACATCACTTAGTTCATTTGAATTGTGCATACGCATGGCCCTGGCGCGAACCCGTTCTAAGGCTGCTTCAATTTCCAGTTCCCGCTTATTTTCGGCAAGCGTTTTTTCGAGCTCAGCAATTCTCAGTTGAAGTTTTTGTGTTCGCTCAGTCATAAGCATAAACCCTTATTCTCTTACAAGAATGAATAGTCATTTTATTTCTTCTTAAATATTTCAAATTATGATGTGTCCCTAAAAGCAGGGCGTCACGTAACGCTCAACCTGTAAATTTAAGCAATCTCTCGTTGTGGTTTTCTGAATTTTCAATGGTCAGGGCGAGTAAGGGAACTGTAAAATACTGTTTAAACCCTTACTTAATATCGGGTTAATAAATTGGCTTGGAAAGGAATTCAATCCGCATGGCAAATAAAAAGGGATCTACCAGAAAGAAAATAATTATTAAAGAACAATCTTTGTCTTCATAGAAAATTTAAATTACCACTTTCTCTAATTTATCAAGCTGAGCTTGCCCGATGCTTGCTCCCAAACCGGGAGAATCCGGGACTTTCATTACACCATTTGCATGATAAGTCAGTCCACCGCTAACAATGTCTTCAGAAAACATAAGCGGTGTATCAAAATCACAATGAACAATATTGTCACTGCATAATGCAAGATGTGCAGAAGCTGTCATTCCTAATCTTGATTCAAGAAAGGCACCCACCTGCATATGCATTTTGGCTTTATCGCCCAATTTTACAATTTCATAAGCATTGTAAACTCCACCCGCCTTACCAACTTTAATGTTAAACATGTCACAGGCTTTCAGCGTGAGTAATCGTTCTGCATCGTGTGCGTCGCCACAACTTTCGTCAGCCATTATTGGTATCGGGCTTTTCTTTTTTATTTTTCTCAGCTGCATGAAATTCCATTTCGCTATCGGTTCTTCACAATGTTCCACATCATATTCATCAAGAGCAACCAATGTTTTAATAGCTTCTTTTACACTCCAACCCTGGTTAGCATCAATACGAACAGGAATTTTATAGCCTACGGCTTCACGTATCATTTTTATTCTTTCAACATCTTTTTTAGAAGAATCACCAAGTTTTACTTTTATAGACGGGTAACCGGCATTTTTTATTTTCACTGCGTCAGCGGCCATCTTTTCAGCAGTACCAAGACTAACCGTATAGTCGGTTACTAACTCTTTATTGTTTTTGCCACCGTATAATTTGTAAAGAGGTACTTCTTTATGCTGCCCAATGATATCATGCAATGCAATATCAAATGCACTTTTAATACTGGTATTTGCATAGATCAATCGATCCATTGCTGCAAGGTGCATTTCCAGCTCCAACGCATTTTTTCCTTTCAAAAGTTTGGCGAAATATTGTCCCACTATAAAACAAGTATCAATGCTTTCTCCGTTTACCGGCATGTAAGGGCTGCATTCACCAAAACCAGTAATACCATTTTCGGTTCTGATTACAACGATCACATTTTCTACATGGGTTTCGTAGGCAAGTGATGTAATAAATGGTTCAATTAACGGAATCCGCAGTTTATAAATTTCTATCTGCGAAATAATTTGTTTGTCAGCCATAAATCAATTTTAAGGATCAGCGCTAAATAAAACTCTTATGCCAAGATTAATGCCCCCAAGAAAAGGAGCATTTGAATTTTTCAGAAGATAATTGCTTGGATAACCCGTCGTTGGAATATGCACTCTTACCTCTGTGTATATAAAGATTTCAAAAGCAACAGGAAAGTCAACCCCGGCGGTTACATCGAATGTTAACCTCTTAAAATCCCCGGTTCCTGGTAAAACATTATTTTCTACAGTATAAAGGGCGGTATCCATCGGGGGTAAGAAATTATTTGATGCAGAACCGAAAAGTATTCCAAAACCACCACCCCCATAAAAACTAAGGTTCTCTAATTTTTCAAACGAGCCGAAAAAATATCTTTTTAAACCAAGGGAAAGTTGACGCAAGCGCATTTCTGACTTGTTAGTAAAGGAAATGGTTTGCGGCTGCGTGGCAGAAGATTTTGCAGTTGCTGTAAGAGTGGTTTCATATTTGCCATAGCTGTGATAAGAGAACCAGGCATATATTGTATTTATTTTATCCAAGTGCCATTGAGGGATCAGGGTTTGGCCAACTACAGTAAATTTTTGTGTACTCTCAAAATTGTGCAGTAAAGAAATATCGGTGGCAAGGCTGAATTTCACCTGTGCAGGCAAGTAATTACTCAGGAATAAGAATAAAACGAAAAAAATATTTCGAAATTTCTTCACCGGGAAAGTTAAGATGCAATGTTAAGTAAATATTTACAGGAATAAAAAGCCAACGCTTAATTAACGCATCGGTTTACAGGCATAGAAATTATTTTACCAGTTTTAATTCATTAATGATGTTAGAAGCACCTCCGAGTTTGTCAATGCACCAAAGGATATAACGGACATCAACACAGATCGTTCGATTCAGATCTTTATCATATGCAATTTTGTGACTTAATGCTTCATAATTCCCGTCGAAAACGAGACCAATAAGATTACCATTTGCATCCATGACCGGGGAACCTGAATTTCCGCCTGTCATATCCAGGTTGGCAATAAAGCAGACCACAAGATCTTTTTTTACCTTATCTGCATACTGGCCATAATCTTTTTTCTTCGCCAGCTCAATAAGTTTTGCCGGCAAGTCGAATTCATAATCGCCGGGTTTGTATTTCTGTAATACCCCGCTCATGGTAGTTTTATAATCATAAAAAACACCATCTCTTGGCCGGTAGCTTTTTATATTTCCATAGCTAACTCTCATGGTAAATGTCGCGTCGGGATACATCATTTTTGCTTTTACTGTATCCATTTCCATAATGCCTTTCAAATACATCCTGCTAAACTCACTGTTCCTGGTAGCAAACTGCTGATATCTTGCTGCATATTTACTTTGGTAGTTGGTCAAAAATGCACTGGCATGCGCATATGCAGGATCATCCTGCAGCACATTCCCATCAGGATTTTTAATGAAAGCATTCCATTTTGCATCGTCAAAGATCATTGTCTTCTCAAATACATGTCTTGCATATTTTTTATATGTCTCTGGATTATCCAACTTTCCCCATGCTTCGACGTGTGTACGATAAAAATTGATGGGGTGCTGTTGCTTATCAATATCCTTATAAAACATCATCGTGATATAGGCGAGTATATTTTCATCCGATATTTTGTTTTCCATTTTTAAAAATGCCTCTCTGGCCTTTACTGCGTCGGCAATTGCTTTTTTAATATCACCTGCAGATTTACCCTGTTGAACCAATGCGATCTCAATCGGTTGAAGACTCGAAGCGAATGTGAGTAATGGTGATCCAAGAAGAAAATAATTATTCATTCCTTCGTTGAGGTAGATCCGGTGCTTTGCATAAGGCCGCCATGCTTCATACGCTTTTGCCCACTCGTCAAAAATGGCAGTATAGCCCGGTTTATCTTTCGCCCAATTAATAAAAGTTTCTTCTGCCTTTTTCTTCTGACTGTACACATCATACCTTAATAATTGTTTGGTTTCTCCATCATAAAATTTCCAGTAATTGGCAATACTGGCATAGCTGGCAGCTAACTGCAATTTAGTTTCCGGGTTCTTCTTCATTTCGTCAAACATATACTTCAGCCGCATCTCACGCAGTTTCACCAGGGTTGGGTTTTCAATATCTGTTTTTAATTTTATCCCGAATGAAGTTTCATAACGATTAGTGCTGCCGGGATAACCGTAGATCATAGTGTAATCACCTTCTTTAAAACCTTTGATCGATACTGGTAAAAACCATTTTGGTTTCAACGGGATATTTTCTTCGCTGTAATCAGCTGGCTTACCATCTTTAGTCATATAAACCCTGAATATGGAAAAATCCCCGGTATGACGTGGCCATTCCCAATTGTCGGTGTCGCCGCCAAATTTTCCTACACTTTCAGGTGGTGCGCCAACAAGACGAACATCTCTATAACGCTGGTAAATGAAAAGCAGAAACTGGTTGTTTTTGAAAAGACTGCTTATCCTTGCCTCGATATGTTGTGCGGTATCCGAAAATTTTGCATTCAGATTCCGGAGCACTTTCGCTTGTCGTTGAATTCTGTCGGCTCCTGTCAATCCTTGTAAAGAATCCATTACTATTTGGGTAACATCTTCAATTTTTAAAAGGAACTGAACCGAAATGCCAGCAGGAATTTCCTCTTCTTTATTTTTGGCATAGAAACCATTGCGCAAATAATTGTGTTCGGTTGTGCTGGCCGAAGCGATTACATCGTAGCCGCAATGATGATTAGTAAATAACAGCCCTTCGGCGCTCACTATTTCGCCGGTGCATCCACCACCAAAAATTACGATCGCATCTTTGAGAGACGGTTTGTTGATATTGTATAATTGTTCTTTGGAAAGTTTCAATCCTCTTTTCACCATATCCTTATACACTTGCTGACCGAGTAATAGCGGTAACCACATGCCTTCATCGGCCACTGACTTAAACAGAAGAATAATGGAAAAGACGACCGTGAACAGGAACTTTTTCATTTCTGTGTTTTTGTAAGAGCAAACCTAAGTTAAAAAATACCTGTCACAAATGATCGGGGCAATCAATTCTTATTATTTTTAGCATCTAAACAACAAATAAAATGATAACAACTACAACACCAAACATCGAGGGAAAAAATATTGAGCAATATTATGGTGTGGTTTCGGCCGAAGTGATCATTGGTGCAAATTTTTTTAAAGATATTCTGGGCGGGCTTCGTGATTTTTTTGGTGGCCGCAGCGGCACTTACGAAAAAGTATTGGATGAGGCCAAGCAAAATGCTATGCAGGAATTAATTCAGAAAGCACAGTCCCGCGGCGCCAATGCTGTAGTGGGCATTGATCTTGATTTTGAAACTGTAGGAGCAAATGGAAGTATGCTGATGGTGGTGGCAACTGGTACTGCTGTACGAATCAATTAGTTTGATCCCGCTAGCAATCGGGATTCAGGTTTGATGTTTGAAGTGGAGCCCGGCTATTATTGGTTCAATGTTTTCCACAAAAGATCTTTTAACCCCACCAGTCCTTTTTGTGTAAAAGAAGAAATAAAAATATGCGGAATGTTTGCGGGTAATTCTTTTTCGACAGCCTTCATGAGTTCATCATCCAGCATTTCACTTTTACTGATCGCAAGAATAAATTGTTTATGTAACAATTCAGGGTTATACTTTCCCAATTCACTTACCAGTATTTCAAATTCTTTTTTATGATCATTGCTGTCGGCAGGTATCAGAAAGAGTAAAACAGGATTGCGTTCAATATGACGAAGAAAACGATGACCCAACCCTTTTCCTTCAGCAGCTCCTTCAATAATTCCCGGGAGGTCGGCTACGCAAAAACTTTTTCCATCCCGGTATTCAACAATTCCTAATTGAGGATTGATAGTGGTGAATGCATAATCTGCAATTTTAGGTTTTGCAGCAGTGATAACAGACAGCAGCGTTGACTTACCGGCATTGGGAAAACCAACTAATCCAACATCCGCCAATACTTTTAATTCAAGAATTTTCCATCCTTCCATGCCGGGCAAGCCTGGTTGCGCATATTCCGGAGCCTGGTTTGTTGCCGTTGCAAAATTTGCATTGCCCAATCCACCTTTACCACCTTTTATCCAGATCAATTCCTGTCCATCTTCCATGATCTCTGCTTCTTTCTCGCCTGTTGCTTCATCTCTTACTATCGTGCCGAGCGGTACTTCGATATAAATATCTTTTCCATCTCTTCCACTCATGTTGTTCTTCATTCCACCTTCGCCGTTTTCCGCCAACACATTTTTGAAATATCGAAGATGAAGCAAAGTCCAGAGGTTGCGATTGCCTTTTAAAATGATATGACCGCCCCTCCCGCCATTGCCACCATCAGGACCAGCCAGCGGGTTGAATTTTGTACGGGCAAAATGTTTGCTGCCGGCGCCGCCATGCCCGCTTCTGCAAAAGATCCTTATCTGGTCAACAAAGTTTGTTTTTTCCACTGTGAAAGTTGAGCGGCAAAAGTAATGGTTATTGAGTTGTTGATCCGTCAGACCCCGTGCTGACTGAAGAAGTGTCGTGTAGAAGAATAATAAATGAACTATGGGCCACGGGGTATTTACTTACTAAGTCGTCCGTTTAGGCGGACAGGGGGCGGGTAAAAAAAACGCCGGCCTTACGGGGTCGGCGCTGTAACGCAGTAGATGAAAATTTACTGCAC
>CBFGXP010000090.1:0-14843 GCA_965652775.1 uncultured bacterium | reverse complement strand
GCTAAAGCGATCCAACTCATATATGTGAGTTGCAAGGACGAAGGGATCCAAAGAATTAGTGCAGGGAAAGGATTCAAATATGTTTATCGCAACAAAACAGTAAAAGATAAAACTACACTTCAACGCATCCGTTCACTGGTCATTCCTCCAGCGTGGCGTGAAGTCTGGATCTGCAGTATTCCGGAAGGTCACCTGCAGGCGACCGGACTTGATGTTCGGAATCGAAAACAATACCGCTATCACCCGATGTGGAATGAACTGCGGAATAAGACCAAATTTTTTCGATTGCCTGAATTAGGAAAATTATTGCCAAAAATTCGTAAGCAAATTGATGTTGATCTTGCTCTGCCGGGTCTACCAAAAGAAAAAGTGCTTGCAGCAGTGGTAAGCCTGATGGAAAAAACTGGTATCCGCATCGGCAATGAATTTTATGAGAAACTATATGGCTCCTTTGGACTTACTACATTTAAGGACAAACATGCCGAAATAAAAGGAAGTCATTTGAAATTTTGTTTTCGTGGCAAGAAAGGTGTTGAACATACCGTATCATTAAAAAGCCGAAAACTCGCAAAGATCGTTCAGAACTGCCGTGACATTGCGGGTAAGGAATTATTTCAATACATAGATGAAGAAGGCAATCGTCAATCAATTGATTCAGGAATGGTGAATGAATATATACGCAGACTGGCTGGCGAGGATTTTACCGCAAAGGATCTGCGCACATGGTGTGGAACATTGGCAGCATTAACTGCAATTGCAGAAAATGGATTGGTGGAAGATGGTGATTCAAAGAAGAAAGTGATCGCCGTGCTGGATAAAGTATCGGAGCAGTTGGGTAACACAAGAACTGTTTGTAAGAAATATTATGTGCATCCTTCATTGCTTGAACTCTACGAAGGTGGCAAATTAGATAAATGGTTATCTCCAAATGACGGGGCCGCAAAAAACGATAGTGGTTTATCGCCCATTGAAAAAACCCTGGTAAATATTTTGGAAGGCTTATGATCTAATGTTTGGCCGGAGCACTTACCTGTTCTGATGCAGCTGCTTTATTCCATCCTTTTTCAATAGCCTGGAGTCGTGAATTCTTTCCAGGATGTGTACGCGATTCCTTTGCCTTGGCTATATAGTGCATCACATGTTGCGACTGTTGAAGTGTAGCACCAAGCTTTTGTAAAATAAACCCCGCAAATTCGTCCGCCTCCAGTTCTAACCCGGGGGTGCTGCCACCTTTGCGTATCGTATGACCATTCAGGTGATGTCCGACTTCATGGGCCAGCAAGGCCATCACTGACCATTTATTTTTTGTAATTCTATTTAACGAAGCAATGTAACTGGGATTATATGAAATGTATCTTTTTCTATGTGAAATAGATGCTTCGATGTTGAGTACGTCAGCTTCTTTCAATTCTATATCGGTTTGCAAACCAGTTACCTCTATTATCTCCTGTAACATCTCGCGTATTTCAGAGAACTTCATCATAGAAGTATCGCCAGAGATGTTGATCTCAAGTCCATTGCTTTTATTCAATGGGGCAGCTACACCAAAATAGGCAGTTGCAATAAATACTGCAAGCAGAGTGACTTGTTTCATGAATTATATACGCCGGGAATTATATACGCTCGGAAAAAATTGCCATCAAATATAATTGAAGTCATTTTGAAAAAAAATATAAAATATACGGCTTTAATGTTCTCACACAGAATGATGTGAATGACGTTGAAACGAAATTGGCTGGCATGGTTGTGGTGAAATTATTTAGTCTGCCATTTTTTATTAATATTTAAAATTGAAACACTATGAAACTAAAAACTTTTTTTGCAATGGCAGTGATTGCGCTCTTTACTGCCTGTAGTTCAACGTATCGGGCAACTGATACCGGGGTGGTGATATCCACAGAGGCGACGAGAGCTTTCGATCTGCAATATCCGGGTGCCACCAACGTGGTCTGGAGCAGTTATGATCCAAATGTAGTGATCCTGAATGACTGGGAGTTAGCAGGATGGACCGTAATGGATGCAGATGACTATGCAGTACAATTTGATTTGGACAATGAAAAACATTACGCCTGGTATGACAGTAATGGTGAATGGATCGGTTCAGCCATTGTAGTAAATGACTACACAACAATCCCCAATATGGTAAGAGATGCCATTAACACTAAATTTCCTGGCTATAGTATTAGCAGTGTGAATAAAGAATTTCATAAGGACAGGGTAGCGTATGAAGTAGTATTAAGAGATGGAGATACGAAACAGGTTGCCTTAATAGATCTTAATGGAGTGGTGCTTAAATCAAAAATGAAATAAGTTGTAAATAGTAGATTTTCGATCAATATAGGAGCCGTAGTCGTTCTTATGACTACAGCTCTTTTTTTTGTTGGATTACCACCTGGGTTCTGGCACGTTTGCTGCAATATCCTTTTTATACCCTCCCGTAAAACAAGTGGTATGCTTATGAAAACTTTCCTTGCTATTTTTTTCCTTCTGTATTCGCTCTGTCCTTTTGCACAGCAAAATCCCGATTCCATAAAGATGAATATCGGTGGTGCTGCTGCAACGGAGAATATCACTCGTTTCAGTGATACATCAGACACAAGACCACGCAATGCTTATGGTGATCTATTAAATGATGATCCACGTTATAATCGAAAATACTCAATTGGTCTGGTGCTGGCGAGAGTTACAAGCTCCAATGTTTTTGGCTGGGCATATAGTCGTTATGTAATGAAGGAAGAATGGGCCGAAATAAGTCTTATAACAATAAAAAATAATTTTAAAAATAAGTGGGAATGGGATAGTGATCCCTTTGGAACAAACTTTATCGTGCATCCGCGGGCAGGTAGTGATTATTTTAATGTGGCCCGCAGCAATGGGTATAGTTTCTGGCAATCTTATCCTTATGCTCTTATTGGAAGTGCCCAATGGGAATGGTTTGGTGAGAATACAAGCGCATCAAAAAATGATTTGATCACTACAACCATAAGCGGTGCGTTTTTAGGTGAGGTCTTGTATCGCCTCAGCTCCAATATTCTGGATGACAGAAAACGTGGCGGTAACAGGATATGGCGTGAATCTTTTGCCGGCGTTGTAAATCCCACAAGAGCATTAAATCGTTTGACGCAGGGAAAAATGGGAAGAATTACGCCTTATGATGTTTATCAGCAGGAACCGTTGAACGTTACGTTGAGTGCAGGAGCACATAGGGTAAATGTGAATAACAAATTTGGAACAGGCGGCACAAATGCTATCGTCAATCTTCAACTGGATTATGGTGATCCTTTTGAAGTAAGGAGCCGCAAACCATTTGATTTGTTTCGCTTGAGATTAGAAGGCCGCTATGGCGACGATAAAAGGATAATCGACAACGTACTTGGTTATGGATTGCTGCTTGGAAAAAATGTTGCAAAGGGAGAAAATGGAATGCTTGCAGGGATCTTCCAGCATATTGACTATTGGAATAATAAGGTGTTTGAATTGGGAAGCCTTGGTTTTGGGCCTGGCGTTATTTCCAAAGTAAGAATTGGAAGGACTTCGAACTTGTATTCCGGTTTACATGTTGCCGGGGTACCATTGGCCGGTAACACCACCAGAGTCGGCCTGGACTCTTCAGAATTCCGGAATTATCCTTTTGGTGGCGGATGGGAAGCAAGAATAGAAGAAAGATTGAATATTGGTAAATGGCTAAGCTTTGGTTTCAATGGCTATTATTATTCGATATGGCATTATGAAGGATCAAAAGCAAAAAGCAAAATTGCCATTTTAAAACCCCTGGTCACTCTTCGAGTAATCAATAATGTAAGCCTGGGGTTTGAGCACCATGTGTACTATGACGACATGTTTACCAATGAATCTACTTCGTTACATTTGAAGAGAACAGAGCAAAAGATCTTTTTGCAGTTTTTTTTCCAGGACCAGCGTAGATACGGAAGATATCACTGATGCTAAACTAAATAACTTTAGTATCGAGAATATCTCCAACTTGTGATTGTAAATGGATCATTTCTTTTAATGCTTCCAGTTTCTGTCTTATTAGTTTTTTTGTTGTTTCGTCAATCAGGTTCCCGTCCTTATCAAATTTTTTTTCAGCATGGGCCACCAATACTTCGGGTTTATAAACAGGTTTCATATCAAGATAAAGAAAGACAGGATGAAAAGCCGTTTGCATTCTTACCGTACCCCACATTCCTGTAGTAGCGCCTATAACTGCAATAGGTTTTCTTAGCAGTGGGGAATCTTCACCCCGCGATGCCCAGTCAATTGCGTTCTTCAATCCCCCGGGAATAGAATAGTTGTACTCCGGTGATGAAATAAGAAGGCCATCTGCATCTGAAAGCATTTTACGGAAATGTTCTGCAGCTTCCGGACGTTGTTTCGCAGCCGGGAGATCCAGGTCCGAATTATATAAAGGAATATCAGCTATCGAAACGATATCAATGGAAACATTTGCAGGTAAAAGTTGTGAAGCAGCTTTTAGCAACATTGTGTTGTATGATCCGTTTCTCAGGCTGCCAGAAAAACCAACTAATTGAATATGATCACTCATAAATTACTTTAGCAAATAGTCACAAAAACTATTCCCATAAAAAACGCAACGGCACAAACCTTGTGCTGGTTAATTAAATACGGTATATGATCAGGAAGTTAAAATCAGGGGAATACAGGATCTATTCACGAAAGAAGAATCCAAAAACCAATAAGCGAAGAAATCTTGGCACTTTCAAATCACTGGAAGCTGCGCAAAAGCATGAAAAGCAAATACAATATTTCAAGCGTCATTAATAATCCCGTAATTTAAATCTTTCGCTTTGGATTGAGTTTTGCAATTTAAGTATAATGGGAACCGGAGAAATCATCACATTAATAATCGGAGAAGTGTTATTGACGCTGGCTACCTTTTCTGCTATTATTGCTTTAATAGTTTTTTCTATCCGCAAGCCCATCCGCCGGCATAAGCCGATTGACATGATGATCTTTGACAAGCTCAAACCCCGCGTAAATACGATCAATAACAAGATCATGTTGTTTATAACGTATTTAGGCAAGCACCAGTTCTTGATACCGGCCAACCTTATCCTGATATTTTATTTCGTCGTGATAAAAAGGCAAACATGGTTCTCAATCCGTGTCATTACAATTGCAATAAGCAGTTTGGTCCTGATGTTATTGCTGAAACAATTATTTCAACGCAAGCGGCCTTTATCTCCATTATTAAAAGCAGCAAAGGGTTTAAGCTTTCCTAGCGGGCATGCAATTATGGCCGTAACATTTTATGGATTGCTCATTTATATCCTGCAACACACCATTGCCATTGACTGGCTTAAATGGACACTTACCTTTCTTGTGATCGGATTAATAATATTAATTGGATTTAGCCGCATATACCTGCGTGTTCACTATGCAAGTGATGTTCTTGGAGGATTTATTATTGGTTTGCTTTGGCTGCTTATATCGCTTGCCATCCTAAAGTGGCTGGAAGGTTACGTAACTTCTCTTTAAATACTTTTCTATAAATTCTGAAAAACAGTGCCGGCTTCAGTGTTATTGAACCAATTGAATTGCTCATGAAGCTTTACCACATCACCAATTATAACCAGGGAAGGTGAGCTAAATGGCTTTCCTGAAAAATCTTTTGCGCAGTCTATCAGGGTAGTAATATGCACTTGTTGATGAATTGTGGTCGCCTGTTCAATTACTGCAAGCTTCGTGGCTGGCTTTTTTGAATAGCGTAAAATAAGTTCGGCCAGGTCACAAATATTCTTCGCAGCCATATAAAACACTAATGTGTTTGAGGAGTTAGCAAGATGCTTCCATGTTTCCGGATTGTAGTAGCTGGTAGGATTATAGGTTAGTATTTGCACACCCTGTGAATGCTCTCTTGCCGTAAGTGGAATGCCTGCGTAAGCGGATGCACCTGATGCAGCAGTAATACCCGGGATAATTTCAAAAGGAATATTTTTATCAATCAATCCCTGCAGTTCATCCAACACATTGCTGAAGAAAGCTACATCGCCACCTTTTAATCGTAGAACTCTTTTCCCCTGCCCCGAGTGTTCAATGATCAATGCTGTTACCTCTTCCTGTGAAAAGGAACTATCATTATATCCCTGCTTACCGGCAAATAAGATTAACGCATCTTTTCTTGCATGATCAGAAATAATGTCAGGGTTTACCAGACGATCAGTAATGATCACATCAGCTTCTGTCAATCGCTTTTGCAATTTTAGTGTGATCAATTCAGCATCACCGGGCCCGGCACCAGCGAGAGTAACGAATCCTGTATTATTTTTTTCTGACATTATTATTTATTATTAATTATTGATTATTATCCTGCGGTTCGTTTTTGTTCAAATAAGAGCACGAATAATAATTAATAATAAGTAATTAGTAATTTTATTGTTTAATCAAAACAGCGGCAACAGTACTATTGCTTGTTTCATCTATCAAAATTGCGCTGCCGTTCTCACTTAATATTTCGTACCCATCATATACTAACGGTGACGCTGTCTTAATCGTTGCTTTCACCACTTCATTCAACCTTACATTTCCTTCCACCGGCTGTTGTTGCAAACTATTTACATCCAATTTATATTCCACATTTCTTACAATGGCTCTTACCTGTCGGCTATTATGCTGCAATAAATACTTATTACCCGGGATCAAGGGTTTGTCGTCCAGCCAGCATAATAAAACTTCCAGTTCATTATTAACCCGGGGAAGATTATCAATTTTGACAATCGAATCACCCCGGCTGATGTCAATATCATCGGCTAATTGTATCACGGCGCTTTGGGGTGCAAAAACCTCATCCACTTCTTTTCCTGCGATCTCAACTGACGAAATAATTGATTCAAAACCTATTGGCAACACTTTTACTTTATCCCCCTTTTTATAAACGCCACTGATAACTTTACCAGCATAGCCGCGGTAGTCATGAAGGCTTTCCGTTTGTGGTCGAATAACAAACTGCACCTGGAACCTCGCGTCAGTAAGGTTAATATCACTATCCAATTTTACATCTTCTAAGAACTCAAGCAACGGCTTTCCATTGTACCATGTAATATGAGTTGACCTGTCAACAATATTATCTCCATCCAGTGCGCTAATAGGAACATAAGTTACATCAGTTAATCCCAGTTGTTTTGCCACTTCACTATAATCGATCACGATATTATTAAACACGTCCTGCGAATATTCCACCAGGTCCATTTTATTTACGGCAACAACTACATGCGGAATTTTTAGCAACGATGCAATGATCGAATGACGACGTGTTTGCTCAACCACACCTTGCCTGGCATCGATCAAAATAATTATCAGGTTGGCATTGGAAGCACCCGTAATCATGTTACGCGTATACTGAACATGTCCCGGGGCATCAGCAATAATGAATTTTCTTTTTGGAGTAGAGAAATAACGATAAGCTACATCAATAGTAATGCCCTGTTCTCTTTCTGCACGAAGACCATCAGTCAACAATGCAAGGTCAACTTCACCATTCTCTTTATTCTTTGTTGATTTCTCCAGCGCTTCCAACTGATCGATCAAAATATTTTTGCTGTCGTAAAGCAAACGACCGATCAAAGTGCTTTTGCCATCGTCAACACTGCCCGCGGTAATAAAACGTAATAAATCCATACCCCTGTCCCCTAACGGGGAACTTAGTTTTGTATCAGTCTTCCCGTTACGAAAGACTGAATCGTTAGAAAATTTTCTTTCATTAAGAACTTTCCCGCAAGCCCCTTTAGGGGTTTGGGGTTTTAAAAATATCCATTCTTCTTCCTGTCTTCCATTGCTGCTTCGGTCACCTTATCATCAATTCTTGTTTCGCCTCTTTCACTTATCCTTGTTGCAATAATTTCATTGATCACTTCATCAAGTGTTGCTGCGGTTGATTCGACAGCCGCAGTACAAGTCATATCTCCAACAGTACGGTAGCGAACTTTCCTGGTAAGCACAGTATCACCATCTGATGGTTGCACAAATTCACTAATGGCCACTAATTGTCCTTCATGTTCGATCACTTTTCTATCATGGGCAAAATAGATGGAAGGCAGACCAATCTTTTCATGCCGGATGTAATTCCAGATATCCAGTTCAGTCCAGTTACTGATCGGGAATACCCGAACATTTTCTCCTTTATGAATTCTTCCATTATAAATATTCCAAAGCTCGGGACGCTGCAGTTTGGGATTCCATTGTCCGAACTCATCACGAACAGAAAAAATTCTTTCTTTCGCCCTTGCCTTTTCTTCGTCTCTTCTGGCACCACCAATACAACAATCAAATTTGAATTCTTCGATCGTATCTAAAAGTGTATACGTCTGTAACCAATTTCTACTGGGAAACTTTCCCTTCGGTTCAGTAAGGCTCCTTTGCCTGATCGTATCTTCTACCTTTCTTACTACCAATGTTGCTCCCACCTCATTTACCAACCAATCCCGGAATTCCAGGGCTTCGGGAAAATTGTGGCCTGTATCAATATGAACTAAAGGAAAAGGAATTTTGCCCGGTGCAAATGCTTTTCTCGCCAAATGAACTAAAGTAATTGAGTCCTTACCACCGCTAAATAATAAAGCCGGTTTTTCAAATTGCGCTGCCACTTCACGAAATATGTGAATGCTTTCAGATTCTAATTCTTCCAGGTAATTAAGATGATACTGACTCATTGGCGTATTATTAGTCTACTAAGTTGGTGGGTTTATTTGCAAAAAAATTATTGTCTTATTTCCTCATTTAAATTTTCATGGATATGCAAGCCACATTCTTTCTTGGAGCTGTCTTCCCACCACCAGCGACCTGCACGAAAATCTTCACCGGGTTTAACCGCTCTTGTACATGGTGCACAGCCAATACTTACAAACCCTTTATCATGTAAAGGATTGTAAGGAACATCGTTCCTGCTCACGTACTGTTTTACCTGGCCCCATGTCCAGTTAAGCAATGGATGAAACTTTATAATCTGGTTTACTTCATCCCATTCCAGCATGGGCATATCATGACGATTATTACTTTGCTCAGCACGAATTCCGGTGATCCATATCTTATTTCCTTTTAATGCCCGCTGCAGCGGCTCAACTTTACGAATATGGCAACATTGTTTACGATTTTCAACCTATTCATAAAAGCTATTCGGTCCTTTTTGCGTTACAAACTCCTGCACCGCCAGGGCTTCAGGATAATAAGCCGAGATCGTCAAGCCATATTTTTCAACTGTCCGGCTCCAGGTTGTATATGTTTCAGGAAAAATTCTCCCGGTATCAAGCGTAAATACTTTAACCGGGAGTTTATTAGATGCAATAAAATAAGTGATTGCCTGGTCTTCCAAACCAAAGCTGGTGGAAAACACAACTTCATTGGGAAAGCGGCTTGCAAGAATTTGTAATTGCTCTGCAATTTCCTTTCCCTTTAACTCATTCAATAATTCACTTACCAATACACGCATTTATTTTCTATTAAGTCTTTTACTACTTATGGCAGAGCGACAATCGTTATTATAAGTTCGGTTGCGGTGTATAGCGTAAATATGGTTTTACGATCTTCACCCCTTTCTGGAATTTCTTTTGCGCATCTTCGGTCGTAACTGATAATGCAACTATCACATCTTCTCCATGTTGCCAATCGGCTGGCGTAGCAACACTGTACCCCGCCGTTAACTGTAGTGATTCAAGCACACGAAGCACTTCATAAAAATTACGTCCTGTTGTTTGCGGATATGTTATGATCAATTTAATTTTTTTATCCGGGCCAATGATAAACAAAGAACGCACCGTTACAGTTTGCGAAACTTCCGGATGGATCATATCATACAATGTAGAAACATTTCTATCCTCATCAGCAATGATTGGAAAATCAACCGTACAATTTTGCGTTTCATTAATATCATTTCGCCAACCCATATGTTTGTCTAAAGGGTCCACACTTACTGCAAGCACTTTTGTATTTCTTTTTGCAAACTCGTCTTTTAATAAAGCTGTTTTACCCAGTTCGGTCGTGCATACAGGAGTGTAATCAGCAGGATGAGAAAAAAGAATACCCCAGCTTTCGCCTAAATATTCATAAAAATCAATTTCCCCTTCGGTTGTTTTGGCCTTAAAATTAGGCGCGGTATCACCAAGACGTAGTCCCATAAAAAAGGTTTTTAGTTGAGTGACGAAGATAGGCCAATTGCTCTACCCTACCAACCGGGTAGACTGGCTTTGACAAAATTATATCAGGGCATAGCGAGGAGGTCCACAAGTGTTCGTTTCTCGAGGATATTCAAGGTAGCGTCTCTTACTTCGATCATCATATCGTGCAGGGCGCATCGCTTTTCATCGCAATTTTTACAACGTTCGTAAAAATAAAGACTTACACACGGCAACATGGCTATAGGTCCATTTACCTTTCGTATGATATCGGCCACCCTGACTTTCGCCGGGTGTTTTACCAAAAAGTACCCGCCGCCTTTGCCTTTTTTGCTGTCAACCACACCCATGATTTTTAGTTCCAGTAAAATATTTTCAAGGAATTTGAGCGGGATCTTTTTCTTCCTCGCAATCTCAGAAATCAATACAGGCCCTTTCTGGTATTTTTCCGTGAGGTACGATAAGGCCTTTAACGCGTATTGCGATCTTTTCGATAACACAATTATATAATTTCAAGGGTATAATGAATAGGTGAATTCTTTTGCAGCATAGCCGATACTCCACAATATTTTTCTAATGACAAATCAATTGCTTTCCTCACCTTTTCTTCATTCTCTTTATCCGTTTTCACTTTATACGTAATATAAATGTCTTTATAAACCTTGGGAAGTTCCTCTGTCTGTGCCGCTTTCACTTCAATGCTAAACTCAGAAAAATCGACCCTCATTTTTTTCAATATGTCCACAACATCAATACCGGAACATCCTCCAAGCCCCGCCAATAAAAGCGCTTTAGGACCAAATCCATTTTTACGGCTTCCGTCGATCTTTATAGAATTATGATCGAGACTGCTTGTAAATTCATGGTCTTTATGCCACACTGTATGTGTTATCGTCATATCCGGTGTTTTTGATCCTGTAATACGTTTTCTAATGTCCAGTCAATTCGCATTTCAAAGTTATGTCTTCGTACGTTACAATTTTGTTTATTGCACACTTTGCATGAAAATGGCAAACAGCCGTCCACATGGACAAATAATTCTACCAACTCTCCAAATTCCTTTCTTACAAGCGACGACAAAGCCTCAACCTCTTCATGTGCTTCTTGTACATTCAGGTACCAGGGAACTGTAAGATGACAATCAATATGAAGAATTGCACCATATTTAATCACCCGCAGGTTATGAAGATCTATCCAATTCTCTCTCTTGTTTCTATTTAACAGTTCTACAATCTTTTTCAACAGCTCTATATCGGCTTCATCCATAATCCCTGCAATGGACTTACGCAAAATTTTATACCCGGTATAAATAATTATTATGCCAAATATAATCGCTACTACGGGATCAATCCACTTTAGATTTGTAAAATAAATTATTATCAAGCCCAGAATAATTCCGAATGTAGAGTAGCTATCGCTTTTTAAATGTTTGCCGCTTGCGATCAATGCTAACGAATTACTTTTTTTACCTTTACTCTCTGTAATGAACCCGACAATAAAATTTATGACTGCAGTTGCTGCAACAAGATAGATCCCGTAATCAAGTCTTTGTAATTCTACCGGTGTAATCAGACTCCTGATCGCTTTATAAATTATAATGGCACCAGCAGATGTGATCAATGTGCCTTCAATAGCGGCAGAAATGAACTCTGCTTTGCCATGACCATATGGATGATCTATGTCCCGGGGCTTTGCCGCAACATATAAACTATAAAGACCTATAAAACCTGCAGCAACGTTTACAATACTTTCCAATGCATCGGTAAGAATGGAAACAGAGTGGGTAAGGTAATAGGCAATAAACTTAACAGCCAGCAGCAATACTGAAATAGCTGCCACCCATTTTTGGACTTGTAAATTTTGTGTTTGTGCTTTCAAAAAATATCGCCGTAAACTCTGCAATATTATCCAGTTCTGTTGAAAAGAGCTTTGATTTTTCTCCAGCTTCGGAAATAAAACTCTTTATTCATGAGGTTGGAATCGTGCATGGCCTTATATGTAAGAAAGATACCAACGGGCAAAAGAAACATAGTGGCCATCCACATTCCGCTAAAGGCGGTCATTACATTTTCCTTTGCATACTTTTCACCACTGGTATTAAAAAAGAAAAAGAACATAAATAAGAAGATTGCGAACACAAGAGGAGTTCCTAACCCTCCTTTTCTTATGATCGAACCAAGCGGTGCACCTATGAGAAACAAGACAAGGCAAGCAAGTGATAATGTAATTTTTTTATGCCATTCGATCTTATGTAAACGTAGAGACTTTTGTTTCACCCTGAATTCGGTATTGACAATTTCGGCAGGCAGCGTCATCGAAGCGACATATGTTGCCGCCTTTTGATTGACCGCATATAAACTTGTATCGGGAATTAATTCTTCAAATTTTTTTGCTGGTGTTTTTGATACCTGAGGAGCTGTATAACCACTATCAATATTTTTTGTAAAAGGAAAAATGGAAAACACATCCTGCTTCACCTTTACCGGATATTGGTTTAACTCTTTTTGAATAGAATCTATTGCCTTTGATAATTGCCGCATGCTCTGCATCCGGTGATTAGTCTTATTCACGCTATCAGAAGTTCTTTCTTTTAAACCAAGTGAACTTAGATCAAATTGCTTGCTGTATTCTTTGAACCCGATACGAATAAATTCTGTATTCTTATTATACCGATCACCTCTTTCCTGGTAACGCCAGCCATCTTTCAAATTAAATTCAAGGAATCGTTTATTTCCCGTGGTTTTCATGATACCACTTTTAGCTATAATGAAATTATCCTGAAGATTATTTGGACCTTTCTCATAAATGATCACATCATGCACAATGCTGTCACCTTCTTTCTTGCCGATCTTGATTGAAAACCCTTCGATCTTATCATAAAAAACGCCTTCCCGGATATCAAATGACGGTTTTGACCAAACAATGTCTGCCAGCAATGTTTGTGATTTTAAAACCGCTACAGGAATAATGAAATTTGAAAACAAAAAAGCAACTCCACAAATTAAAAGGCTTACAAGAAAAAGAGGTTGCATGAATCTGAGTAATGAAATGCCAGCGCATTTTACCGCCACTAATTCCAAACTTTCGCCAAGGTTACCAAAAGTCATTAATGATGAAAGCAATACCGCCAAAGGCAAAGCAAGCGGAACCAATGCGGCGCTTTGATACCATATAAATTCAAAAATTACTTTAGTAGATAGTCCTTTGCCAACAAAATCATCGATCCATAACCAAAAAAATTGCAGGATCAGCACCAATAGCGTAATGAAGAATACGGCAACAAAGGGCCCGATGAACGCTTTGATAACAAGTTTATCAAGTTTCTTAAACATAAATTATGATCTTCTGTGCGGAGCCTGTTTGCTTGTTGCTATTTTTGATCAATGATGCAAACAAAAATACAGCTTTTACCGGCTGAGATGGAATTGGTATCAAGTCCTGATATTATTTTAACAAAGAATGCCATTCTACAAAAAATAAAATCCTTTCTTGAAGCATTACAAGTAAGGCAACTGGATATAATCAAACAATATTCCTCAAACTTTCCGGAAGAAGTACTTAAGATCTCCCCTAAGATTTCAAGAGGAGAAAATTATAAAGGATTGCCCTGGCTGGTGCTGGATAACCCGAGGCATTTTCAGCACAATAACATTTTTGCGATCCGCACTATGTTCTGGTGGGGAAATTTTTTCAGCATTACGCTTCATCTTTCAGGAAAATATAAAAGCGATCTTTTGAACAAAATTGCCGAAAGCTTTTCATTGTTGAATAAAAATGACTTTTATATTTATGCAGGGCAAAAAGAATGGGAACATGATTTCGATCCGGACTTTTACAAAAAAATATCAGCAGCTACTGCAGGCGAGTTGGAAAAAATATTTTCACAAAATAATTTTTTAAAACTTGCAATAAAATTTCCAATTGATTCTCTCGAAACTATTGAAGATAAACTGTGCAGGAATTATGAACTACTCTTAAGATGTTTCTGTTAATTTCCAAGGCGGTGAAAAAGTTCTTTAACCTGGTAATTCCAAACCATACTTTGGTCTTTGATCTCTTTCTTTTCAGCAAAGTCTTTTATAACAAGAATTGTCTGGTTAGTAACTTCTGATTTTTCAATTTTAAATTCAAAGTATTCTTCCTTGGGTGCATGCAACCAATGAAACCTGATGAACTTGTCTTGTTCTTTTTCCAATACTTCGGCTTTTTCTGCTGAACCATTCCATGTAAAACTGAAAATATTATCTCGATCATCCACACGATCCGCAAACCATTCCTGTAGTCCTGCCGGTGTAGCCAGGAACTCATATAAAATAACAGGCGAACATCTTACGGGAAATTCTAAAGTATATAATTGTTTTTGCGCCATTCTATTTACCAATTGTTTTGTATCAAGTCGTGCAATAATAAAAAATTAATCAGTCCGTCAAAGTATTTTCCCTATTATTTTTCCCAGAAATCGTCTTTATTAATATGTGTGGAAAATAAACCTCCTAATACATCGTTAATACCTTATCAAAGAATATTTTGGACGTATCACTAATTTAACTAAATTGCTTTGACGTTCAATACGTTCTGAGGATAAAGAAAAACCGTGAGGATTTTTTGGGTAACTATTACCAAAACTAACCAATATTCTTTTTACCCTGAAAAACCTAAACACCCAATATACCTATGAGCATGAGGCAACTCAAGATCACGAAGTCGATTACGAAT
>CBFGXP010000089.1:0-14935 GCA_965652775.1 uncultured bacterium | reverse complement strand
AACTTTGCTCACCTGAAAGCCTATTGGCCTATGCTAGGCCGCCAGCATGCACAACTGAGTTTATCCTTTGGAGTAAATGATATCGATGGAACCATTGATGATACCACTAAAATTTACAGCATGGCCGGTGCTGAAGAACAAAATCCATCTATGACAACGGCTGAACTTGTTGCACTGATAAAGCAAGCAAAACGTAAACCGGTTGAAAGAGGAACTTTGTATAATGTAATAAAGGATTATTCAATGATGGATTTAAAAGAAGTCGACGGATATCCCACATTGAATTAAACTCCAGCCAGGAAAAGTAAAAACCCTATTTAGCGTTTAGCCTTTGATCCATTCTGTTGACATAAAATAACTATTGTCAAGATGTTTTTAAACCAGTTTCAATTATCTTCATAAATCACAACCCTGCTTAAAGAAAACGACATGCAAGTACTTTCCAAAACAAAAACCGGAATCAACGGGCTGGATGAAATAACGATAGGTGGATTACCGAAAGGAAGACCTACGTTACTTTGTGGTGGACCAGGTTGCGGCAAAACATTAATGGCATTGGAGTTCATTGTTAAGGGAGCAACATTATATAATGAGCCTGGTGTCTTTATGGCTTTTGAGGAAAAAGCTGAAGAGCTGACCACCAATGTAGCCTCATTGGGATTTGACCTCACGAAATTGCAGAAAAATAAAAAGCTTAGAATCGATTATGTACATATCGACCGGGCGGAGGTGGAAGAAACTGGTGAGTATGATCTGAATGGCCTTTTTATCCGGCTTGACCATGCCATTAATAGCATCGGCGCTAAAAGAGTTGTTCTTGATACGATCGAAAACCTTTTTGCAGGATTAACAAACCAGGGAATTCTTCGGGCTGAATTGAGGCGATTGTTTCAATGGTTGAAAGATAAGGGAGTGACGGCTATCATCACGGGTGAAAAAGGTCAGGGAACATTAACCCGACATGGTTTAGAAGAATACGTTTCTGATTGTGTAATCTTTTTAGATCATCGCATCGTTAACCAGGTGTCTACGCGCCGATTGAAGGTCATAAAGTACAGAGGCTCTCTTCACGGCACAAATGAATATCCATTTTTAATTGATGAACAAGGCATTACAATTCTGCCAGTTACTTCTTTGAAGCTGGATAAAAATGTTTCAACAAAAAGAATTTCAACAGGGATCGCATCTCTCGATGAAATGTTCGGAGGCAAAGGATTTTTCAAAGGCAGTAGTATTTTGGTGTCGGGTACCGCAGGTACCGGCAAAACAAGTATCGCTGCTTCTTTCGCAAATGAGACCTGTCGGCGCAGGGAAAAATGTATCTTCTTTGCTTTTGAAGAGTCTCCGCAGCAGATCATGCGCAACATGAAGTCAATAGGGTTGGATCTAAGTAAACATGTAAAGAAAGGATTATTGGAATTCCATTCTTTTCGTCCCGGCTTATACGGACTTGAAATGCATTTGGCCCGCATCTATAAATTGATAAAAACTTTTAAACCAGAAGTAGTTATTCTTGACCCCATCACCAATTTTGTAACTGTTGGTCTGCTTACCGAAGTAAATTCAATGTTGCTTCGCCTCATTGATGGCTTGCAAAACGAAGGCATTACTCTTATGTTAACGGCCTTGAACAGTGGAGCAACAGAACATATTGATGAGAATGTTTCATCATTAGTGGACACGTGGATCCTGGTAAGAGACATTGAACGTGACGGGGAACGTAATCGTGGTATATATATTATGAAATCACGGGGAATGAAACACAGTAACGAAGTCAGGGAATTTATTATTAGTTCAAAAGGGCTTGACCTTGTAGACGTCTTCAGGACTGATCAGGGAGTATTGATTGGCTCTGCAAGAAAAGCAAAACAAAAGCAAAATGTTGCCCGGCCAGGGCAAAATGGAAATGGTCAATACAAGGCGCGAATAAAAAAGTAAGGAACCAGTTATGGCAAAGCACGAAAAAAAATGGGAACTACGTTTATATGTTGCGGGGAAAACCCCGAAGTCTGTTGCAGCTTTAAATAACCTTAAAAAATATTGCGAAACACATTTAAAGGGGCAATATAAAATTGAGGTAGTTGACTTACTGAAAAAGCCCCAGCTCGCTGAGGGTGATCAAATATTTGCCATTCCAACTTTGGTACGAAAAGTGCCTGAACCTATACGTAAGATCATTGGGGATCTTTCTAATGAAGAAAAAGTACTCGTCGGCTTAAATATCCGCACTTTAAATAAAGTATAATGAAAAAAACAGGAGGGTCTTCGTTTGATGAAAACAGCAATGGCGTTGATCCCTATGTTTTCCGCCTTTATATAACCGGGGCATCGCCTAATTCATCCCGGGCCATAGAAAACCTGAAAGCCTTTTGTGAAAAACACCTGGATAATCAGTATGAATTACAAATAATAGATGTTTACCAGCAACCGCAAATAGCAAAAAGTGTAGATATTTTTGCACTTCCATTGCTTATAAAACAATCCCCTTTACCCGAAAGAAGATTAATTGGCGATATGTCGAACAGCGATAAATTGTTAAAAAGTCTGAACCTGCCATATTGATACAGTCGATGAGATCATATGAGGCCCTCCAGGCAGAATTTGAAAAACTGCAAATACAATTGCAGGAAGCAAATGAAACCATTGAAGCGATCCGCAGTGGTGAAGTTGACGCGTTGGTTGTAAAGAATGGCCAGGAGCACCAGCTTTATACCTTAAAGAGTGCTGATCAAACCTACCGTGTATTTATTGAAAAGATGAAAGAAGGAGCCGTAACGTTAAACCGTGAAGGGCTTATTCTGTATAGTAATTCGCAATTTGCTTCAATGGTTGATATGCCGTTGACAAAGGTGATTGGTTTACCCATTACTGATTTCATTCCCGACAAATTCAAACCTGTATTCGGTGAGATCATTGAAGCAGGCTGGGAGTCGGACAGCAAAGGTGAGATCTATCTAAAAAATAAAAACGACCAGTTAATTCCTTTCTTATTATCCGTTACCTCGCTGGAATTAGATGATGGTCATGCTTTGAGCATTATATTAACGGATATGACAGCTCAAAAAGAAAACGAACAACAACTGAAGTCGAAGAATGAATTATTGGAGCAAGCCCGCCTTGAAGTAGCAAAAATGAATGAGGAGCTTGAAGATATCGTAAGGGTCAGAACAAAAGATCTTTTGGTAAGCAGAGAGCACTTTAAGTTTTTAGCGGATAATATCCCGGTGATCGTTTGGACAACCGATGGAAATGGTGAGGCGGATTATTTTAATAAACAATGGTATGAATATACAGGCTTAGACTTTGAGAGTTCAAAAGGTTTTGGATCACAACAAGTGTTGCATCCTGAAGATTCTATACCAACGGCAAAGGCATGGACCGAGGCTATAACCAAGCAAACAGCTTTTCAGTTTGAATATCGGCTCAGAAGAGCTTCGGATGGTCAATACAGGTGGCACCTGGGAAAAGGTGAACCTTTTAAAGATGAAACCGGTAAACTGATAGCCTGGTTTGGCACTTCTACAGATATCGAAGACCAAAAAAAGGAAATGGAAAAAAAGGACGAATTCATCAGTGTAGCAAGTCATGAATTAAAAACGCCGCTTACCAGTCTGAAGGGCTATGTGCAACTTGTCGGTCAAACATCACTACCGGAACCAGTCAAGTTATACATTGAAAAAGCTAACGCATCCTTGAATAAATTGCAACACCTGATAAACGATTTGTTAGATGTTAGTAAAATAAAGGCAGGCAGGTTAAAGTTTGATACAACTTTATTTGATCTCAGCCAACTCATCAAACAGTGTATGGAAAATTGCGCTGATATCTATCCAACACATAAAATCACGCAGGAGCTTGGAGAAAATATAATGATAAATGGAAATGAGGAGCGTTTGGAACAGGTGCTGATGAACCTTGTCAATAATGCTGTGAAATATTCAACTGAGAATAAAGAGATCATAGTTCGTGTTGAAAAGGACAATGATACCGCAACCGTTTCGATAATTGATTTCGGAATAGGCTTGTCTCCAGAAGATCAGGCAAAAATATTTGACCGTTTCTTTAGAGTTGAAAATAACGAGGTTTATATCCCCGGGCTCGGTATGGGTCTTTATATTTCATCAGGTATAATCAAGGAACACAATGGCACCTTATCTGTCAAAAGTAAATTGAAGGAAGGTTCTGTGTTTTCTTTTACATTACCGCTTGCGAATGCACAATAAGAATTAATTCCTTCGATGTTTAAGACTTCAATCTGAATGTTCGCACATCATTGCATTTGTCTAATTAGATCCCAATGTGCAAATGATGCCACAAAATGCAAAGACAAAAATAGGACACAGCGTTTTGCTTCCAGGTAATTAAAAAGAATTTACGCGAATTAAAAATTACATTTCCGTGATTCTAAATTTCTTAATTAATCCGATTTTTATACCGGGTGAAAAGTAGTGACAGAAATTATCTTAGCATCATTTTAGGCACAATTATCGCGGAAACATGAATATGAAAAAGAAAATAAAAAGATCAAAACTGATAAAGGTGCTGAGATCATCTAAAATTGACTCTATTATTCCATTCAAAGAGAAGCCTTCAGACATTATAAACAAGGGTAAAAAGAATGAAATGGAGGCATCTGAACTTTTTTCTTTATTTACCGCAGATATAATCAAGGAGGACGTCGAATTCGTTCGCTAGATTACCAGTTATCAAACACAAGCCCGAAGCTTTCAGTATTCAAAATTTCCTTCCAGTTTTCAATTAATGTTTTATAGGCCTCCCCTACGGGCATTATTTTCCTATCAAGGTCAAATAAACCTAACTCATTAACTACCCCAGCGTCATTGCGCAGTGCGGAATCCCAGTCAACCTGGTGACATAGGCTGTACCAGGTAAACCCATTAATTGGAATACCATCGTGTTTTAGACGGTGAACATTTGCCCATTGTTTTAACAACCATTCTTTTGAAGCAGGCATTTTAATATTGGTCTCCGTATGCATGATCGGCAACTTATACCTTTTATAATACTGACTCGTGATTACATAATATCCAAATATTTCACCGGCAGCCTGTGTATGCCCATTAGGAAATACCAGGTGTTCATTCGTTACATAGTAGTCATTCCCCATAATACATTTGGCCTTTACCTGGTTCTTGGTAAACCAGTAATATTCATCACTTGTCATTCCATTTTCCCGAAGATATTCATACATGGTAACATTCAAAGGATAGCCATATGTAAGGTCGAGGGAAAGAAATCTTTTTTGATTAAGAAACCTGGCAAGTGGAACAGCCAGTGGATCCATAGCATGAAAATATTCTGATGATTCACTTTGAATAAATGTCGCTTCGGGTTGAACTTGTAAAATCGCATGCATTGACATCACATTTGCTTTGCACAAATGTTTTAATGCTGTTACAAATGCTTTATCTGATTTTAATCTTTCGTTCCACCAGCCATATTGAGCAGAAAACATCGCCGCAATAAATATTTCGTTGACCGGAGTGTATAATTGCAGATCAGGAAATCGTTCTGCAAATGCTTTTGAATATTCTGCGAAGTATTCAGGAAAATCGGGATTTTGAAAATTCCCCATCCAATCAGGCACACCAAAATGACACAGGTCCACAATAGGTGTAATATGTAATTCCTTTAGATAATTAAAGGTCTCATCAGAAAACGACCAATCATATTTTCCAGGACCCAGATGGGTTTTATAATAAGGTGGACCGAAACGCAAAAATTCAAGCCCTATATCCTTGACCAGTTCAAAATCCTTTCTCCAATTTTTATAGTGCCCCGTTTTTTCCATCTCGTCTATCCGCTTGGTTGTACCATTCGGTAGTAAGATCGTTGGATAACTGTTTTCTATTCCTGTCGCAAACATGAATTTATTTCCGGCCATATAAAATAATGTTTAAACCATCCTATGTTCAAAAAATCGTTCCAAAGCATTATCCAATGCAGGCAATTTTATTCCTTTATCACTTTTCAAAGCACTATACAGGGGACGCTGGGCTTTCCATTCCATCTCATCCAGATTTCTAAAAAGTAGATTATGCTTTTTGAACCCGGCTCTCTCGGCAATAGCACAGGCAAAATCCGCCCAGCTTAACATACCTTCGTTGCTTAAATGCCAGATGCCTTGCTCTTCATCTATAAAAAGATCCATTGCGGCATTGGCCAGGTCGGGTACATAGGTTGGAGAAACAATCACATCTTTCACTACTGAGTATGATCGTTCATGTTGAAGTGCGTTTACAATGTCATATGCAAAATTGTAGCTGTCCCATGGACCAAAAAAAGCACTCGTCCGGATGATCAGTGATTCCGGGTTCGTTTTCTGGACAACCTGTTCTCCATTTGCTTTACTTACACCATATATGTTCAAGGGTTTTGCAGTATCATTTTCGTGATAAGGAGTTTTTTTGTTTCCATCGAAGACAAGGTCTGACGAAAACGTCATAAAGCGAATGCCTCTTATATTACAGGTGTTTGCCAATATTCCGGGTGCGATTGTATTAACGGCAAAGCATTCATTATAATAAGTTTCAGCATCATCAACCTTTACATAGCCAGCCGTGTTTATGATGCCCCATGGCCTGTATTCGTCTATAGCGGCTCTCACTTGACGTTCATTTGATATATCCAGGTCTTTCCGGCTTAATGCCATGTATGGGATAGAACGATGATCGCATATTTTCATAAAGGCGCTCCCTAATGTCCCATTTTTTCCGATGATCAATAATTGATTTTCTTTTTTACCCGATTTCATAATTTGATTTTCGTTCCTGTTTTTTCTCCACCATCCTTTTGCGCCAAGTACCGGGTGAGAATAGTCACCGAAAGTGGCTATTGCGTTTACCATTTTTCCCAGCGCTGTTTTCCGGACTTTATTGGTTGTAATATCAAATGCCCCTGACTCATAATAATTGTTATCGCAGGTAAGCAAGCTGTTCCAATCATAAGCACCTAATAATGACCATACGGTTACGGCTTTTATATCAATACCCTGTTTTTTTAGATCGCAACAGCTTTCCCATGTCTCTTTGAACCAGCGCATCTGTTCTTCACGTGTACAGCTCAAATGATTTTCAGTTATTGCCATTGGTAAATTGTACCTGGCCCACGCTTCTTTTAATAGGGCATTTACACCAGCCAGCTCCATAACCCGTACGGCTTCAACATCTGCATATTTATGTTTTTTATTCCCACCATGTGTGGAGCAATGATAATTTTCAATTTTTTCATCGAGGTATCGTTCTGATGTTACATAATAATTAAAACCAATGATATCAGGAGGACAAGAGTTCTCTAAAAAGAATTCCAGATCTTTTTTATCAATACCCATTGAAATGAAATAATTCCAGAAAAAATGTTGCCGATCCACTTTACCACATAAAAGATCATAAGTGAGCCATCTCCTTTCATTTTCAAAATCTGCCTGGTAAGAAAGTAAAGTAGTGCTATGTGTTTTTGAAAGATCTTCGGTTTGTATCAGTTTGGCATTTGGATTTATTTTCCTGATGGCCTGCATACTCAACACAACTCCCTTCAATTCATTCAGCAACATGCGGGTAAAACTCAATTCATCTTTTATATGTGGATACCATATACCATACAGGCCACTAAATCTCGCAGTAGTTAAAGGTTCGTTTACCGGCGTATAATATTCAAGCCATGGAAATTTCTTTGCAACTGCCGCCGCATACGTAGCCAGTTTAAAAGGAAAATCTTTATCTAAAAGATCTGTAAAGACCGGGCCGCTTCCATGATGCACTAATCCTGCAATTGGAGTAATTCCATTTTTAAGAATTGTATTAAGCTGCTGTTCGATCCAGGTCCAATCAATCTCCTTACCTTGACGAGGCTGGTGCAATTCCCACAATACAGGATACCTCAACTTCCTGATGCCAAGTGCTGCAAACTCTTCAATATCTCCTTGCCTGGCATAATGACCTGAATAAAAGCTCTGGTCACGAAAGCTGTCCTGTACCCTGTTTATTGTGCACTCAATGCCGCCCCATACTTCAGGTTTGCAAAGCCGGTAATCTATGTCCGTTGATCTGCGTTCCATTTTGTTGTTCTTTCGTACCGATAATCTTTTTAAACAGCGTTAGTGATTGTGCTACCACCTGGTCCATATTATAATATTTATAGGTGGCTAATCTTCCTACAAAATGGACATTTGCAGTTTCATCGGCCAGCGCCTGGTATTTTTTATAGAGTTCTGCATTCTCGGGTCGCGGCACCGGGTAATATGGATCACCTTCATCTTTCGGATACTCATACACCATAGTTGTCTTTGGATGTTTTTGACCGGTCAGGTATTTGAATTCTGTTACCCGTGTATAAGGATGTTCATTTGGATAATTTACAGTTCCTGTTGGTTGAAAACATTCTGTTTCTATTGTTTCAAATTTGAATTCAAGCGAACGATAAGGAAGCTTACCATAACAATTATCAAAGTAATAATCAATCGGTCCGGTGTAGATCATTTCTTTATATGGAATAATATCCATGATCTCTTTATAATCCGTATTAAGCATGACTTTGATCCTGGGATTTGAAAGCATTTTCTCAAACATCTTCGTATACCCATGCAATGGCATTGCCTGGTAGGTATCTGTGAAATACCGGTCGTCCCTATTGGTTCTGGTAGGTATCCTTGCGGCAACGGAAGCATCTAATTCACTTGGATCTAATCCCCACTGTTTTTTAGTGTAGCCTTTGAAAAATTTCTCATAGAGTTCTTTACCTACCTTACTTATCACAACATCCTCAGAAGTAATGATCCTGTCTTTCTTTTCTGCTTTATTGGCTAAAAACTTTTCTACCTCCGAAGAATTCAATTGAGTGCCGTATAATTTATTTATTGTATTTAAATTAATGGGTATTGGTACCAGCATCCCATCTACGCTCGCCAGCACACGGTGCTCATAAGGACGCCAGGTTGTGAATTTCCCGAGATAATCATAAATCTCTTTAGAATTTGTATGAAAAATATGCGGACCATATAAGTGTACAAGTATACCATCGCTATTATAATAATCGTAAGTATTTCCTCCAATGTGATTTCGCTTGTCAATTATTAAAATTTTTTTGCCTGCCTGGCTTGCCAACCGCTCCGCGATGACAGCGCCGGCAAACCCTGCCCCTACAACCAGATAGTCAAACATAGGCTTGTGATTTATTTTCATGATTAATAGTTTTATTGTTTAAAGTTTTATTCAGAAGATCCCTCATCCGCTCAGCTATATCATCCCATGACATGGTCTTTAATAATTCATCGACATCTTTCTGCCATTGCTTACTTCTTTCTGTAGATAAATATTGCTCAATTGCGGCATCAAATTCAGCCGGGGTGTCTGCAATGCTTACTAATTTTTTATCTCCATATGGATGAACGACATCATGAATGGATGTTGACACAACAGGTCTCCCTGCAGCAAGGAATTCAGGAGTTTTAGTTGGACTAATATATTTCGTCGCTTCATTTAATGCAAATGGCATCATTGCGACATCCCATCCTGCCAGGTAGCCAGGTAATTCTTTATAATCCCTCATCCCGATAAAATGAATATTGTTGTTTTTAGGCAGGGTTGCAGGATCGATCTTAGCAGTCGGGCCAATAACTATAAAGTGCCAATCGGGCCGTTTTTCTGCTACAGATCTTAACAGTTCGATATTGAATCTTTCATCAACAACACCATAAAAGCCAATACGGGGACGGGGAATCGATGCCTGGTCATCCGGATCCTTTATAAATTTTCTGGCCTTGATAAAATGATCCGTGTCGATACCACTCGGAACACCATAAATATTTGAATGAAATTTCTTCTTGGCCTCATACAAATGCATGCCGCCGGTAAACACAATATCAGCTTTTGAAAACAGCTTCTGCTCCCACACTTTTAATTCTGGTGGAGCAAATTTGAATGATGAAAGTTCATCCATGCAATCATAAACAGTCAGCTCAGGGTTCAAATGATCACTAAATGCAAGCGACAACGGAGTATAATACCATGCGACATAGTTTTTTATACTCATGGACGCCATGAACATTTGAAGCAAATGCCGTAGCGCCTCTGAATGGTTTTCAGTATCGCTGGTGATGTGTGGAGTTACGACACAGACTCCGGTTGCAGGATCATCAAATATTTCATTGTATTGAGAAGGGGCATCATAAACAGCTTCCTCGAAAAAAAATACTCTTGCATGTTTGGCAAATCTACTCATCAGGTGTTGGGGGCGTTGGTAAACAAAATTCCAGCGCAGGTGAGAGAAGCATATCAAATCAATATTCAACTTCGAAGGTGGAACCATAGTTTTCTTTACTTCTTATTATAAAGAATTATGCCACAACGTTCTTCATATAATTGCTGTAATTAAAACACAACAATAGTTAAATCTTTGTTCGAAAAAATTTGAGCGGACATTATTTGTCCATCGAAGGTTAAGGATGTGGAATTTTATTCTCATAATGAATTTATATTTGGTATCACATTGAACCCCTGATCTTGCATGAAAGCAATTATTTCATCAACAATTCTCTTTTTATTTTCATTTAATGGAAATGGACAGGATACTTCGATCGTTGGAGTTTGGAAAATCGTTTCTATTTATAAAGATGGTATCTATTTCAATTTTAAGAAGGATTCATTTTCACTTTCAAAAGAAAACAAATATCACTATGCTGATAAATCTGAAGCGGAAAAAATGATCGCCGGGCTTAAGATGGTCTTTCTACCCATACGATATCATTTGAAGAAAGCGGAATATTTAAACTAACGATGGATGGCGAGCTTATGTTTGGCGGTAGTTATCGAAATATGCCTCAACAAAAAACCATTGAAATTACAACTAAGAATTCACTACAGGAAGATGTGGCTGAAAAGACAAAATATTATTTTAAAAATGGGTTCCTATCCTTGTCAATGGAATGGGACGATGAAATGTTGGATTTTGTTTTAGAAAGACAACGATAGGATATATTGCCTAACCGCTCACATACTATTCTCCATAAGTTTTTCCTTTTTCGTAACTTCAATCCTTATAAAAATCAAATTCCATGGCAATTTTCACACTTCAGATCAACGGTAAGGAATATAAAACCGATGTAGCTGCGGATACGCCGCTATTGTGGGTGCTACGGGACCATCTGGGATTAGTAGGAACAAAGTATGGTTGCGGCATTGCCCAATGTGGTGCATGCACTGTTCACCTTGATGGTAACCCTGTCAGGTCTTGTACCTTACCAGTTTCAGCAATTAAGACAGCAAAAGTTACAACGATTGAAGGTTTGTCTGAAAATGGTGATCATCCATTACAATTAGCCTGGGATGAAGTGGACGTTCCCCAGTGCGGTTATTGCCAAACCGGACAAATAATGACCGCCGCTGCATTGTTGAAACGAAATCCTAAACCAAGTCAACAACAAATTGAAGATGCGATGCATGGCAATATCTGTCGTTGCGGTGCCTATCATCGCATTCGCGAAGCCATTCAATCAGCCAGTAAAAAACTTTAAACTATGTCAACTTTAAATAAAACAAGCAGAAGAGACTTTCTGAAAATAACTTCTTTGACCGGTGGTGGTCTTGTACTTGGATTTAGCTGGTTTGGCAGCGAAGCAGCACCGGTTATTTTAGATAAAGCTACAGTTGCAGGTGATCTGAGCTTTAATAGTTATTTGTCAATTGCAACTGACGGTACTATTACGATCTTTTCGCCTAATCCTGAGCTCGGACAAAATGTAATGACATCTTTTCCAATGATAGTTGCGGAAGAGTTAGATGCAGATTGGACTAAAGTGAAAGCCGTACAGGCGCCATTAGATAAAAAATTTGACAGGCAGTTAACAGGAGGAAGTGGCGCCATTCCACATTCATGGAAAAGATTAAGAACGGCAGGTGCAACAGCACGATATTTATTAATTGCTGCTGCTGCGAAAAAATGGAATGTTGATGCAAGTGAATGTACAACTGCTAATAGTTATGTAATAAATAGTAAGACTGGCAACAAATTAAGCTATGGCGAACTTGCCGAGGAAGCTTCAAGAATAGCTGTGCCTGCAGATGTACCTTTAAAAAACAGGAAAGACTTCAAGATCATTGGCACTCCCGTTAAAAATGTTGAGAATAAAAATATCGTGACAGGTAAAGGATTATTTGGTTTGGATTTTTATCGTGAGGGGATGGTATTTGCAATGATCCAGCGGCCACCGGCTTTTGGCACGAAGATCAAGTCAGTTGACGACGCGGCGGCCAAAGCAATGCCCGGTATCATTGATGTAATTACTATGCAAAATAATGTGGCGATTGTAGGTAAATCAACATGGGAAGTAATGAAAGCCCGAAAAGTTTTGAAGGTTGAGTATGAAAAAGAAGGAAACATTGAAAGCACTATAGATCATAACCAATTGTTTGCTTCGATGTTGAAAAGTGATAAGCCAACTGTGAGAAGAAAAGATGGTGATGTTGAAACTGCATTCAAGTCCGCTGCAAAAGTTATTACAAGTGAATACCAGTGCCCGTTTCTTCCTCACAGCCCGATGGAGCCAATGAATTTCTTTGCCGATGTACGTCCTGATGGAGTTGAACTCATCGGTGCAACACAAACACCGGGTAGTGCAAGAACCGCAGTTGCAAAATTGCTGAACATACCGGAAGATAAAATATCAGTAACTATTACAAGGTTGGGTGGAGGTTTTGGAAGAAGATTGAAATTTGATTTTGTAACAGAAGCTGCCGAATTATCAAATATTATAAAAAAGCCAGTAAAACTTATCTGGTCTAAAGAAGATGATATGACTGGTGGAAGTTACCGCCCTGCTGTTCGTTATCGTTTTGAAGCGGCGCTCGACGCTTCAGGAAATTTAATTGGCTATAAGCTCAGAGGCGCCGGAATAAATGTAGGCAACTCAACAAGAGAAAATAATTTTCCTTCCGGTGCAGTTGATAATCTATTAATTGAGACGGTTGATCATCAGTCCCCGATCACTACCGGTGCATGGAGAGCTCCTGTTACAAACTTCCTTGCCTTTGCAGAACAAAGTTTTATTGATGAAGTTGCAATTGCAGCAGGAAAAGACCCGGTGCAATTCAGGCTTGATCTTTTACAAAAAGCAAGAACAACACCTGTCGGCACTTTCAATTACAATATCGACAGGATGGAAACAGTGATCAAAACCGCTGCAGAAAAATCAGGTTGGGGAACAAAGAAAAATGTTTCGCAGGGATTCAGTGTTTATTTTTCTCATCAAAGCTACGTGGCCCAGGTCGCGGAGGTAATAATGAAAGACGGGAAACCAGTTTTGAAAAAAGTATATGCTATTTCCGATTGTGGTGAAGTGATCAACAAAAGTGGCGCATTGCAGCAAGTAATGGGTGCCATCGTTGATGGATACGGTCATGCAATGTTTGGGAAGCTGAGTTTTAAAGATGGTGCTCCTGAACAAACTAACTATCACAATTACCGGATGATCCGCATGAAAGAGATCCCTGAAGTAGAAGCACATTTTATTGATAATGGAATTGACCCAACCGGTTTGGGCGAACCGGCCTTACCTCCTACCGGCGGTGCCGTTGCTAATGCTATTTATAAAGCATCCGGTATACGATTAAAGCAACAGCCTTTTATTGACGAGAAGTTGTTTAATCCGGCTTAATCAAATTACTGCTGGCATAAATTTTCAATTATTATCAACAAATTTTTATGCCCGCAGTGGCGTATATTTAAGAGTTGTGTGCAATTTACCTTAAAGTCAATAGGTATGAAATGGATCATTGTTTTATTTGTTATTGCGATTACAGGTTGCAAACAAAACGAAGAAAGGCTATCCGCGGCAGAAATAGCACAGATCAAAAGTGACATTATCAAACGCTCTGAGAAGCACGCCAGCGATTTGGAAAATCTCGATCATAAATCCGTAATGGCGTTTTATGCAAACACTCCGGATTTTATTGTTTTTGGCGATGGTTATTATTGGGGAGACTATAAGACAATGGATGGTGTATGGGGCGATATACTTGGTGAGGGTGGATGGAAAAAGATATTGAAATGGGATTTAAGAAACCATAAAGTAAAAGTTTTTTCAAAAGATGCTGCTTCCTATTTAGTTGAATTCGATCATGCACACGTGCAACAGAATGGCGATACCGCACAAAGCTCCGGATGCTTTACTTATGGTATGCAGAAAACTGAAGGGGGCTGGAAAGCAGTTACTGCACATGTTACTCATATTCCAGCAAGAACCAATGATCAGAAATGGTGGTCAAAACATTCACCCGAATATAGAATTGATAAATAACCATGTAAATCAGCAAAGATGAAAACCCTTTTAGCTTTATGTTCAGCGTTTCTATCCTTACTATTTATCTCCGGTCACAGGAAAAATGAAAATAAGATTTACACTGTTGATATTGGGGTTAATGTATCAGATACTGTAAGATCACTGGCCTTTTATACAAAGGTTTTAGGGATGAAACGGATTGGTGATACTTGGCGTGCATCGAAAGAAATGTCTGAAGCTGCAGGTGTGAATAGTGGTAGGGCTTTTGATGTTATTGGACTTAACCTGGTCTGCGATGGATATATTTTAAAATATAAGCTAAATCAAACGCAAGGCAACAACGATACGACTGCTGGTAACGCACCACAGAGTTATGGCTTTGAAAAACTCGGAGCAAGATATTTGACGATAAATGTCGAAAATGTTGATCCCTTTATTGAGCGGATAAAAGAAAATTACATTCAATATCATTTGGTAACCTTTCCAAATGGTCGGCGTGTTGTTCTTGTACATGACCCCGACGGAGCATTGATAGAGATCGGAGGAAAATAAAAAGTGTAAGATGCGTATCTGCACACAACTATGGGCTTCAAGCAATATGGGCAGAAGAATATATTTTGAACGTAAGATTGTCAACTTTGC
>CBFGXP010000088.1:0-15162 GCA_965652775.1 uncultured bacterium | reverse complement strand
TGTGGTAGCAGGAATCAGGGCTCTAAAAAAATATTCCGTTATAACGAATCCACCGGCATTGCCTCACTCGATCCTGCATTTTCAAAAAACCAATCAACCATGTGGCCCGTGCACCAGTTGTTCAATACAATTGTTGAAAACGATGGTGACACAAAAACAAAAGGCTCACTTGCAAAAAGCTGGGATATATCTGGTGATGGAACAGAGTATATTTTCCATCTAAGGACAGACGTTTACTTTCATGATAACGATGCATTTCCCAGTGGAAAAGGCAGAAAAATGACCGCAGGAGATATTGAGTATAGTTTTAAAAGAATTATTGATCCAAAAGTAGCAAGCCCAGGGTATTACATTTTTAATAATGTTGTTGACAGTATAGATGGCTTTAAAGCATTGGACGATTCAACTTTCAGATTGAAATTGATAAAACCTTATGCACCGATCCTGCAGATATTGAAAATGACATATTGTTCTGTGGTTCCGAAAGAAGTAGTAGAAAAATATGGATCAGATTTTCGCAGCCATCCGTGTGGTACGGGGCCGTTTCAATTTGTTGCATGGGAGGAGGGACTTGCATTAATTTTCAAGAAAAATGAAAACTATTTTGAAAAAGATTCTGCAGGTAATCGTCTTCCTTACTTAGATGGTATCAAAATTACTTTTAATGAAAGCAAGGCAACGGAGTTTTTATTGTTTCGTCAAAAGCAATTAGATTTTTTAAATGATATTGATGCTTCTTTTAAGGATGAGATACTTACACTAAAAGGAGAGTTAAGAGATAACTGGAAGGATAAGGTGGTGTTACAAATTCATCCTTACTTAAATACCGAATATTTTGGGTTTTTAGTTGATTCAACAAATGAGCTTATCAAAGATTCTCCTCTTCGTTTAAAAAAATTGAGACAGGCAATGAATTATGCGATCGATAGAAGAAAAATGATCCTGTATTTAAGGAATTCATTAAGCTCACCTGCGGAAGCGGGATTTGTACCTGAAGGAATGCCGTCATTTGACACTTCAGTAAAGGGGTACAGATATGATCCTGCAAAAGCAAAAAAGTTATTAAGCGAAGCTGGTTTTACAAATAATAATATACAGCCAATTAAACTTTATACGATTCCTATTTACGGAGAGATCGGGAGCTATCTTGCGAAACAATTTGAAGAAGCTGGTATCCCGGTAACTGTAGAAGTTGTGTTACGTTCCTTTTTATTCGAACTCACTTCTAATTCAAGAGCTCCATTTTTTCGGGGAAGTTGGATAGCTGATTATGCCGATGCCTTCAATTATCTTTCTTGTTTTTATTCGAAAAACCCGGCGCCGCCAAACTATACACGATATAGCAATCCCGATTTTGATAAACTGTTTGAAAAAGCAATTGCAGAACCTAATGATTCTTTACGATTTATTTTATACCGCCAGGCCGACCAGGTTTTAATTAATGATGCGCCGGTAATTCCACTTTGGTATGACAGGGTGATAAGATTAGTGCAACTCAATATTTCAGGTTTTGAGCCAAATAATCTCAATTGGCTTGAACTACGTCATACGTTAAAATCCGATTAGTTAAAAAAGAAGTTTATTTAAACAGAAAAGGTGTTTAATTCGGAGAATTACTACTCAAAAAATTGTTTCATCACTTGCATATACAAGAACTGTATTTTATTTTTACTGTCTGCCTTTGAAATGATATCCTGAATAAGCCACTTCCATTATCCGACAAACCATATAGTCTGATCCTGTTGAAAACGTACGCTGAAAGTTGTATGACTTTCTTCACTTATTAATTGTTATTTTTCTTCTTGCTTTACCTGTATGTTTTTACGGGGTTGACTTCTTCCAATTACATCGACGTTATCAACGAGTTTTTTATTCATTGAAATGAATACAAGACATTTTAGAATATAATAAATAGTATTAAACCCCTATGCTAACGAAAGATCCAATAGACACGATGAAAGACAGTAAGATCCATTACCTGGAAGCCGTTTGATACATGTATGAAAGTTCAAGCTCAGAACTGAAAATCCATTATCTGTAAAACCATTCCAGGAAAGCCATTCGCTTATTTCTTAACAAAAATCAAAACTATGATTTGAATGGTACTCACAAAGAAGGCCCCGATTAAATCGGGGCCTTTATTATTTAGTGTTTCTTCAATTTGTTTTTAAATACTTTCTCAAATTTTTCAAGCTTCGGCTTTATTACAATTGAACAATATGGATTCGAATTTTTATTCAATGCATAGTACTCCTGGTGATAATTTTCGGCTGTATAAAATTTAGTAAAGGGTTCAAGCGTGGTCACAATCGGGTTATCAAACGCACCGCTCTTATCCAGATCAGCTTTATACTTTTCGGCTTTTTGTTTTTGTTCGTCATTATGATAAAATATTGTACTGCGATATTGTGTCCCAACATCGGCGCCCTGGCGATTCAACGTTGTTGGATCATGCACCTGCCAGAACACTTCCAGCAATTCATCAAAACTGATCTTTGAAGTATCGTAAACGATTTGCACACATTCGGCATGGCCCGTTTCCCCGGTTGTAACATCTTTATAGCTGGGATTGGGTACATGTCCTCCTGAATAGCCAGAGGTAACTGAAATAACCCCATCAAGTTGGTCGAAAATTGCTTCAGTGCACCAGAAGCAACCGGTACCTAAAGTAGCGGTATCTGCTTTCCCGGTGACAGTTGTTTCGGTTTTTTCAGATGCTTTTGTTGTATTCATTTTTAATGTTTGATTATTGTTTTGTGCGCAGGAAATCAATGCGGCCGTGCCTGTAAAAGCAGCCAGCCAGAACGTTTTCATAAATTGTCGCATTTTATTTTGTTGTTCCATTTCGTTATTGAATGCAATTTACGACGATTTACACTGAACGGTTTGCATGTTGTTCGACGATAAAAATAGCTTTCTGAGTTTATTAACAATTAGAAGTCGCCAGGTATTCCTGAAAGTTGAAGGTAGCGTCGCAACAGACGTTTAATAGAATTACTTTTGTTGGCTAAAAAATCAGGATATTCGAAATGAAACTTTTTCCCGAATCAGCATACATACAATTAGAGTTTGATAAAGTGAAATCTTTGCTCGCCGCGCATTGCAGGAGCGAATATGCAATAGAAAAAGCTGGTGAATTGCGAATTCATACAACAATTGAATTTATTGAGACAGAATTGCGGCAGAGCTTTGAGTACAAACAACTTTTACAAAACAGTATTTATTTCCCGAATGATCCGGTGTTTAACTTATCAAAAGAACTGAAGTTACTATCGATTCCGGGTGCGCTATTGTCCGGTGATGAGTTGATCGAGATCAGAAAACTTGCCGAATTAATGAAAAATGTCTTTCGTTGGTTTGATGCCGAAAGAAGAAATGTATACAATGGCCTGGCTAAAATTATTGAAGGCACGTATTATGAAAAAGTAATTGCAGAAATGATCGATGATGTGCTGGACCAAAGCGGGCAGGTAAAGGATAATGCGTCGGATGAGTTGCGAAGTATTCGAATGAATTTGTATCGAAAGAGAAATGAGCTGCGTAAAATGTTCGACAGGATCATTTCAAAATTAAACAAGCAGGGCTATCTCGCCGATATCGAAGAAAGCTTTCTGAATGGCAGAAGAGTACTGGCAGTATATGCAGAGCAAAAGCGAACAGTGAAAGGGATCCTGCATGGTGAAAGTGAAAGCCGCCGTACTTCTTTTATTGAGCCGGAGGAAACTATTGAGCTCAACAATGATATTTATTCTTTAGAAAGCGATGAAAAGAAAGAGGTTTACCGGTTGTTGCGTGAATTGACATCGAAACTGTCTGTATATGCATCGTTGTTATTCAATTATCATTCTATTGCTGGCGAATATGACTTTATTCGTGCAAAAGCCAGGTTTGCGATGGAGATAAATGCTGAATTCCCGATCGTTGAGGATAAAGCGGTAGTCCATTTGGAAAAGGCAATTCATCCGTTATTGTATTTGTACAATAAGAAAGCAAATAAACCAACTACACCTGTTTCCCTATCATTGGACGATGCCAATAGGATACTTGTAATCAGCGGACCGAACGCCGGTGGAAAAACTGTTGCACTTAAAACTGTGGGACTTTTACAAATGATGGTGCAAAGTGGGTTGCTTGTTCCCGTGCATTCTTCATCAAAGTTTGGTGTATTCAAGCAATTACTCATCCATATAGGCGATACACAGAGTCTGGAATTTGAATTGAGTACTTACAGCAGCCACTTGAAAAACATGAAGCATTTTATAGAAGTTGCAAATGGCAAGACGCTTTTCTTTATAGATGAGTTAGGTAGTGGAAGTGACCCCAATCTTGGTGGTGCATTTGCCGAAGTTATCCTGGAAGAGATGGTAAGAAAACATGCTTATGGAATAGTTACTACGCATTACCTGAATTTAAAAGTGATGGCAAGTAAAACACCCGGCATTGTTAATGGGGCAATGGCATTTGATGAAAAGAGTTTGATGCCGCTTTATAAACTTAATATTGGTAAGCCAGGCAGTTCTTACACGTTTGCAATTGCTGAACGCATTGGACTGGATAAACAACTTATAAGTCGTGCAAGAAAAATGGTGGATGAGGAACATTTTCGTTTGGATAAATTATTGAACAGGACCGAACAGGATCTGCATACCCTTGAAAAGAAGGAAAAAGAGCTTCATCAATTGCTACAGGAAAATGAGAAATTAAAAAAGGAAATGAAACAAACGATGGACAGGGAAAAGCACGACCAACAGGTTGAGCTGCTAAAACATCAGAACCAGGTTTCGGAAGAAAAATTAGCTTACCTGAAAGAAACGGAAAGAAAACTAAAGCAAATGGTGATCGACTGGCGAAAAGAAGAAGATAAGAGCAAAGTGATCAAAAATATCAGTTCTCTTTTATTTAATAAGCATGAAAAGAAGGTCGCTGGTAAAATGCAAAAGCGGGTTGAATCAAAGTTTATTGAATTGACTGGTGAAATAAAAGTTGGAGAGAAAGTAAAAATGAAAAAGAATCACCAGGTAGGTGAGGTGATGGAATTGAGAGGGAAGAAGGCTGTTGTGAAAATCGGTTTGCTACCGATGCATGTTGATATAAAAGAGCTCGTACGTGTAAAAGCAAAAGAAGAAAACAGCAATAAATAAAAACACCCCGCTCAATTGTTTGGACAGGGTGTTCGCTTGTGTATTTAGTCGTCCACAAATTTAAAGGCCTGAATTGATATAACTCTCCAGGTGACTAATAGTTTCTTTTTGTTGTAAAATGGTTTCTTTTACCACATCGCTCATGCTTACAATTCCGGATAAACGATTGCCGTCAAAAACAGGCAGGTAGCGTATATTTTTGTCAGACATAAGCTGCATACAAAGCTCAACGCTGTCACTGGCTTTCACCGCAGGTAAATTGGTGGTCATAATTTCCGAAACTTTTGTATCAACTGAACTTTTGTGTTTCAGCGCTACTTTGCGTGAGTAATCCCGTTCCGTAATGATACCGAGGTATTCGCCCCCGTCCATTACAAGCACAGAACCGATGTTTTTTTCAGCCATTATGGTTAGTGCCTCGATCACTTTTGTGTCCGGCGCCACTGCCACGGCTGAAGCTCCTTTTCGGCCAAGGATGTCAGATACTTTTCGCATAGTTGGTTGTTTTTTGGTAATGAAAGTTACAGAAAAACAGTGCCGTTGTCAAAACTAATTATATACATGTTTTGCATGAATAGTACCTTTATTGTTCCCACCTGTTAAAAATTCGTAATGGTAAAGAAACTCCCAACCATCAAAGAGATTGCCCGGCGGTTAAATGTGTCGGTTTCTACAGTTTCCAGGGCCTTGCATAATCACCCCAGCATTGGATTGCGAACAAGAATGCAGGTACAACAGGTGGCAAAAGAAATAAATTATGAGCCAAACCAGGCCGCTATTTTTTTTAAGCAAGGAAAATCTTTTACCCTTGGCGTTATTATCCCAGATCTGCAGGAACAATATTTTTCTATCGCAATCGGAGGGATTGAAAAACAAGCGATAAAAAACAATTACAATGTGCTCATCAGCCAAAGTCATGATGATCCAAAAAGAGAAAAACAAATAGTGGAAACGATGCGGCGAAACAGGGTTGATGGGATTATTGTTTCTGTATCAAAGAACGTCAGCAATTATGAACATTTCCTTGAATTGGAAAAGTTCCACATACCCGTTGTATATTTTGACCGTGCTCCGCATTTGCCCGGCGCATATTCTGTAACATGCAGTTTGAAAAACAGCACTATTGCAATGGTTGATCTGTTTGTAAAAAAGGGGTTAAAAAGGATCGGATTTATAAATGGACCCGGTGCTATTTCTCTAACACAAGAAAGGGCCGACGGATACAGGGAAGGGTTGTTAAAAAATAAATTGAAAGAAGAAAAGGAATTGATCGTACAAACTGATCTTACTACACCGGGCACAGAAAAAGCAATTGGCAAATTACTGGCATTAAGAAAACCACCGGTTGCAGTTATTGTATTTAATGATTATGTAGCGCTGGATGCTATACGATATGCAAGAAAAGAAGGGCTTGAAATAAATAAGAATATTTTCTTTGGCAGTTATGCTAATCTGCCCATCACACATTATCTCGACAATCCGCCGATAGTATCGGTGGAACAGTTTCCTTTTGAACAAGCTGAGAAGGCCACCGAAATCTTATTGCAATTGATCAACAAGAAAGAAAGTGGATCGGCTTCTTCACATAAAACTATTCTTGAAGGTGAATTGGTTTTGCACGACGGTTAACATCATCAGTAAGATTATTTGTCTTTTTTATGGATGATTCCCTGATCTGTAATTCAGGCGTTAAAATCCTTTTTTCAAATTCTTTCACCGGTCTTTTGCTTTCGATCAGCTGCAATAATAATTCTATAGCTGCTTTTCCCATTTCAATTGCCGGTTGCCGGACAACGGTGAGCGGAGGATCTATAAGTTCGGCAATATCTGTATTGGAGAATCCTACCACAGAAATATCATCGGGGATTTTCAGGCCTCTTCTTTTCAACGTTTTTAAACAACCTGTCGTTAGCTTATCGCCTGTTGCAAAAATGGCGTCAGGTTTATTTCGCAGTGTGAGTAATTTATTAACCGCATCTTCAATTTCTTCAAATATCATTCCCCCGTAAAAACAATGCTGTACATAATTCTCGTTTACTTCATGTCCGTTTGCGATCAATGCTTCTTTATAGCCGGCCACTCTTTCATGAGTGATTGAAAGAAATTCAGAGTTACTGATAACTGCAATACGTTTATGACCATTTTTTATCAAATGTTCTGTGGCATCATAAGCGCCTCTGAAATTATCGACGATCACTCTATGTGTATCGATCTCCTCAGTGATCCTGTCAAAAAAAACAATGGGCAATCCTTTTGCATGCAGGTTTTTCAGGTGACTGAGATCGTTAGTCTCGGTGGAAAGCGAGATCAATAGGCCGTCGACCGAGCGGGAAGCAAGATATTGCAGATCGATAACCTCCCTTTCATATGATTCACGACTTTGAGATATAATAACATTATACCCCCGGTCATAAGCAATTGACTCAATACCATTAATTACCTGGGAAAAAAAGTTATTTGCAATTTCACAAACAACAACACCTATTGAGCGGCTTCTTCTTTCTTTAAGACTTAGCGCAATAGGATTAGGGCGGTAATTCAACTTTTCAGCACAATCAAGAACCAATTGTTTTGTTTCAGGACTTATTTCATAGCTATCCCTTAATGCACGGGAAACAGTAGAGGTGGAAATGCCAAGAGCACGGGCAATGTCTTTAATAGTTACAGCTTCGAATTTCATATACCGGCAATTGCCTTAAAGGTACGTTTTTCGGCCGAGTGGCAGCGTAAGCGGACCGAACGACGTTTCAATCGTTACAAGTGGAAAAGTTCATTGAGATCTTTGCAGCATTCAATTATCGCAATTATTCTTTTTAGCATGATTGGCGTACTGGATTTTAGCAATCGTTATCGGGAACGTTTGCGTAAATAAACACCTAACTCATTGATTCAAATATGATAAATACTGACTAGCATTGAGAAGAATTTCGGAGCACAGCAGGGCAACTTATCACGATTAGACAAGCGATTACGAAAATTTTTTTATTTCGAAAACAATAAAAAGAGCCATATGAAGCATCTCATATTATTTTTCTTTCTTTTTCTTTCACTCACAACATTTGCACAGGACAGGGAGATTAAAGGACGGATAACTGACGACACCGGGGCACCATTGCAGGGAGTAAGTGTTGTTCCAAAAGGGGCTAAAACAGGTGTCCAAACAGATAAAGACGGAAACTTTACTATCAATGTGCCAGGTACGGATAGTATTACACTTAATTTTAGTTATGCCGGCCATAAACCAACCAGCATCATTACCGATGGAAGGTCAGCAGTGAGCGTTCAATTGGAGAAAAATGCAACAACGCTTGAGGATGTTGTGGTGATCGGATATCAGTCTATACCCAAAAAAAATCTTTTGTCATCTGTTTCGTCTATCAGCGCAAAAGATCTAAAAGATAATACGATGGCCTCAGCCGCCGAAGCAATTAATGGGCGGTTAGCTGGAGTAACTGCAAATACTTCTGAAGGTTCTCCGGATGCTAATATACGGGTGAGGGTACGTGGAGGTATTTCAATAACACAAAACAATGATCCATTATATGTCGTCGATGGAGTTCAGGTTGAAAATGCTTTAAATGTAATTGCGCCAGGTGACATTCAATCCATTGATGTTTTGAAGGACGCAGCAGCTACTGCCATCTATGGCGCCAGGGGTGCAAACGGTGTTTTTGTGATCACAACAAAATCAGGTCGTCCCGGACGCACCATCGTTACTTATGATGGCTTCGTTGGAGTAAGAGAATTAGCCAGTAAGTTAAAAGTGATGGATCCTTATAATTATGTCATCTATCAGTGGGAAAGAACAAGACCAAACAGCACCGACTCGACAAATTTTGCCAGAAGTTTTGGTACAACGTGGGATACATTAAACGTTTACAAAAATATGCCGCCTATAGATTGGCAGGAAGAGATTATGGGGAATACAGGAATTACTACACGGCACAGCATCGGTGTTTCTGGTGGTGGTAAAAAAGCTACTTTCAATACAGGGTATACTTATAATGGTGAGAAGCCAATTGTAGTCAATTCAAACTTTCATCGCCATATTTTAAATGGAAAGGCTGATTATAAGATCACTGACAAAATAAAGATCGGAATAGGCGGTCGCTATACTTACCAGGATGTTGTCGGTGCCGGTATTTCGAGTGAAACCAGTACTTCATATGCCCGTTTGCGCAATGCAGTAAAATACAGACCATTTTTTGCTGACACTTTAGCAATAGACGATCCCGATCCATTAGTTGTAAATCCTGGAAATGGTGTGGCTCTTGTGAATCCGGTTGCACTTGCTAATGCGGAATATCGCAGAAAAATAACCAATGCTTATAATTTAAATGCTAATATTTCGTATAACATTACGAAGAATCTGAATTTTCGCTCAACGATTGGATATGACAAAAATGATTTTATTGATAAACAATTCTTCGATTCTATTACTTCATTTTCTGTAAACCAGGGAGGGGGAAATCCAATTGTTCGGGCTGATTCGCTTTACAGGAAAGTTCTTAATAACTCAAACGTACTTACCTATTCAGTTAAGGATTATAAAGGCAAACATGATTTTGACGTTCTTTTGGGTGAAGAGACTTATGAATCAACGACGGACTCACGCAGCGGACAATTTGGTAGTTTTCCTAAATACACTTCACATGATGATGCATTTGATAATCCAGGTCTTGGAAATGTCTGGACGGGTTTTCCCATATACGTCAAAACAAAATACACGAGTCTTTCATTTTTCGGACGCCTTAATTATGGATTCAAAGACAAATATCTGGTATCAGTGAATGTAAGATATGACGGAGCTTCAAAATTTGCAGAAGATAAACGATGGGGAACCTTTCCTGGTGGATCTGTTGCCTGGCGGGTGAGTAAAGAAAAATTCATGGAGAATGTCAGGTTCATCAATGATCTTAAATTAAGATTTGGTTATGGTAAGATCGGTAACAACCGTATTGACGATTACTTGTACCTGACTACTTTCAATTACGGCACATCTTTTTATGGTCTGAATAACCAGGTGGTAAGTGCTTATACAGAAAATAGTTTAGCAAATCCTGATCTGCAGTGGGAGAGCCTTGTAAACAGAAATTATGGAATTGATGTTTCCATGTTCAATTATCGTTTGAATCTAAGTGTTGATTTTTACAATAATACTTCTGACAAACTATTATTAAGAGCAAGGATCGCCCCCACCTATGGGTTTACTGATCAATTGCAAAATGTTGGCGCTACCAGCAACAAAGGAGTAGAAGTGCAATTGAATGCAGTCATTATGAGAAAGCCTGGCGGGTTTACCTGGAATGCTAATTTTAATATTTCTCATAACAAAAACACAGTTGACGCATTGTCTAAAGGACAAACTGAGTTTGCCGGAGGACCTGCATGGGGAATTTCGGGCCAACCTAATGATTACCTGGTGAGAATCGGAAGTCCGGTTGGTGCTATGTATGGTTGGGTGACTGATGGTTTTTATAAAGTATCAGATTTTGATTACGATGCAACCACCACCCGGTATACGTTAAAGACAGGTGTTGCCGATATGAAAGTTTCCGGTTCATATGTTGTACCAGGCGCAATTCGATTCAAAGATATCAGTGGACCTGCAGGCAAACCAGACGGAGTGGTTGATGATTTTGATAAAACTATTATTGGTAATCCAACCCCTAAATTTTCGGGTGGTTTAAGTCAAACGTTTTCTTATAAAAAATGGGATGCCAGCGTATTTATAAATTTCTCTTCCGGCAATGATATCTATAATGCAAACAAGATCGAATTTACAAGTGCTTATAACGTTACATCAAACCTGTTGGATGATATGAACGAACGCTGGAGAACAGTAGATGCAAATGGAAAAGTGATAGAAAGTTTTCAGCTTGTAGGTGGTAAGCTTTATGCATTCGGTGCAGCACCTGATGTGTTGGCACAGGCCAATGCCAATGCTAAAATATGGATGCCGGGTGGGCTCACAAATTTTGGTTCGGGTGGTGGAAACTTTAGCTACTATCCACATTCATGGGCGATCGAAGATGGTTCTTTTATTCGCCTGAACAATGTCACAGTTGGGTACACTTTGACGCCCAAGACAAAAATTGGTATCACGAAGCTTCGCCTTTATTTAAGTGGTAATAACCTCGCGGTAATTACTGGTTACTCCGGTTATGATCCGGAAGTAAGTGTGAGAAGCAGTGGGCTGACACCGGGGCTTGATTATTCGGCTTACCCCAAAAGCCGATCTTATATATTCGGTGTACAGGCAACCTTTTAATAACAAAAACAATTCAGTGTTATGAATAATAATTATTTGAAACGCCCTTCACTTCTCTTGGCAATATGCATGACCGTTATGGTCGGAGGCTGTAAAAAATACCTGGATCAACAGCCTATTACAGCTGTTGGTCCCGATGTTGTTTTTAACAGCGTAGAAAACGCCAGGTCTGCCCTGGTTGGTGTTTATGCACAGCTTACCGGCGACTTTACGTATGGACTTAGGGTGAGTTTATATTTCCCAATTGGAACTGATGAGATGCAGGGTCCTACTGGTGCAGCGGATGGTTCAAGAAGGGATTTTCCGCTGTATGCCACTACGCCTACAAATAATAATATGTTCCAGCCGTATGCTCAACTGTTTAAAGGTATTCAATATGCAAACCTTTGTATTGCTAAGATCCCTGAAATGGAGCTATACCAAAATGGTTCAGACCAGGAGAAGAAAAAATTACAACGTATGCTTGGCGAAGCCCTGACGCTAAGAGCCCAATTTTATTATGAGGCTATCCGGAACTGGGGAGACCTGCCTGCCCATTTTGAACCAGCTGAAGTATTAGCGATTAAAGATCCTTTTCCTGCAAGAACGGATAGAGATGTTTTATATGAGCAATTGCTGAATGATCTCCTGGAGGCGATAGAATTAGTGCCCTGGCGTAATGAGGTTACATCCATCGGCGATCCGTCTGATGAAAGGATCACGAAAGGAACGGTAAAAGCTTTAAGAGCACGAATCGCATTGGCAAGAGGTGGTTATTCATTAAGACAGGATGGGACTATTAAGAGAGGATCTAATTACCAGACTTATTACCAGATCGCAAAAGATGAAACCAGCAGTATTATAAGTTCTAATCAACATAATTTAAATCCGAGTTATAAGGATCTTTGGAAAAACCAGGTAGGCTCACGTGTCGCAAATGACCCACACGGTGAATTGATGTTCCAGGCTACAGGTATTGGCCGCACTGCTACAGCAGATACAAAGATGGGTTACTACAATGGGCCGACCGTGGTTAACCTGGCAACACAAACCGGAACAACCGGCAATAGTGGTGTGTTTGTATTACCTACTTATTTTTATCTATTCGATTCTACAGATGCCCGCAGAGATGTAACGGCTGCGGCAGCCAGCGATACCCTGGCACCTGATGGAACCACTTTCTATAAGCGCGGTGTACCCATCACCGGTATTTTTGACGGCAAATATCGAAGAAGTTGGATCAACCCACCATTACCAGCCGGAACTTATCTAAACAATTATTCCAGCACAAAATGGCAGATAATTCGTTATTCAGATGTTTTGTTGATGTTCGCTGAAGCAGAAAATGAATTGAGCGGCCCAACCGCTGCTGCTTACAATGCCATCAATATGGTAAGAAGAAGAGGTTATAATAAACCCATTAATGCAGCGGATCCTGCGATTGATCTGAGTGGTTTGGGTAAAGATGATTTCTTCAAAGCTATTGTAAGGGAAAGAGCGTTGGAATTAGGTGGAGAAGGTGTAAGAAAATACGATCTGATTCGCTGGAACCTGTTGGCAACAGCTATTAACGAAACCAAAGCAAATCTGGTAAAAATGGGTGCTTCAACAGCAATGGCTGCTCCCACATATATGGCTCCGCCTCCTTCTTATGTTTTCGTACCAGCTAATTTACCAAGCGCTTTACTCTATAGGGGCAGAAGCACCTCTGACGACCTAAGTATTAACGGCGGGTTGATAATAAATTCTCTTTATAAAGCTGCGCCTTCGGGAACACCGGCAGGAACTGTAAGGATGGCCTGGGTTACCAACGCAATAAGTGTGGGTACCGGGACGGCTGTAACATTAAATCACTATGCTAATAATTTCGTCACGCTGAAATCGGAGTTGTTACCAATTCCCCAGGATGCGATTACGGCATACGGCAGTTTTGCAAATAAAATGCCTCAGAACCCAAAATATTGATCCAAATATTAAAATAAATAGAACGCTCTGGTTAAGCTGCTGCTCATGCAGCAGCTTTGTTTTTAAATTACATTATGAGTTTGTTACACACTTATTTTTTATTGATGATAATTGCTGTTTCATTTATTAAATGTTCGGCACAGAAAAATGCTGTAAATAATATTGAATCAACTCCCATTGCATTTCCCGGCGCAGAGGGTTATGGTAAATATGCAACCGGCGGGAGGGGAGGAAAGGTTTTTGTTATTTCTAATCTGAATGATAAAGGCCCGGGTAGTTTTCGTGAAGCAGTAGAAGCCAAAGGGAAAAGAATAATTGTATTTGCAGTTTCAGGAACAATTCACCTTGAAACAAAACTTTCTATAAAAGGAGAGGTAACGATTGCAGGTCAAACTGCACCCGGTGATGGAATTTGTTTAGCAGATAATCCCGTTTCTCTTGGCGGCGATAACATCATTATACGATATATGCGTTTCCGAATGGGAGACAAATATCAAAGCCAGGCAGGAATGGTAGATGGCAGTGGCAGTGATGATGCATTTAGCGGTTTCAAAAAAAAGAATATAATCATCGATCATTGCAGCATGAGCTGGAGTACCGATGAGGTGTTTTCGATTTATGCAGGTGATAGTACAACACTTCAATGGAATTTAATTTCTGAACCATTGAACTACTCTTATCATTTTGAAACAGGTGATAAGGATTGGGAACGTCATGGGTTTGGTGGCATTTGGGGCGGATTGCATCTTTCAGCTCATCATAATTTATTCGCACATTGTAACAATCGGACACCAAGATTTAATGGCATTCGTCATACGCCCACTGAATTTGTTGATTACCGCAATAATGTTATTTACAATTGGGGCGGGAATAATATTTATGCCGGAGAGGGAGGTGATTACAATATCATCAATAACTATTATAAATACGGACCCAATACAAATAAAAATGTGAAATACAGGATTGCGAACCCGGGGAAAAATGAAAAGGTCGGTTTTGGGAAATGGTATGTAATGGGAAATGTTGTCGATCAAGCAAACGATATTTCCAAAAACAATAGGCTGGGAATTGTGATTGGTAATGGAGGCACTGAACAAGATAAAAAAAATACCATCATTGATAAGCCGCATGATGCATGGCCTGTGCCAACCCAAACAGCACAAGAAGCTTATGAGTCGGTATTGAAATTTGTTGGCGCTAGTTATAAAAGAGACACACTGGACGAACGCATTATTAATGATGTAAAAAGCAGGAGCGGGAATTTTATTGATGTGCAAGGCGGCTATCCACATGGCACCGCATATGAGAAGACGGTGAGTGCATGGCCATCATTAAGATCAATACCAGCATCAACAGATACAGATAAAGATGGAGTGCCGGATGACTGGGAGAAAAAGCACGGACTCAATCCGCTCGATGCATCCGATGCGTCGAAATTATCGTCACATAAATTTTATACGAATATTGAACTTTATATAAATAGCATTATAAAATGAGTAAATTGTTTTTGCCACTGTTAGTATTTTTCATGGCGTTTGCTGTGCCAGATAAAAAGAAGATCACGATCTGGCTATGTGGGGACAGTACTATGAGCATAAAGGAAAAAAAGGCGTTTCCTGAAACGGGATGGGGAATGCCTTTTGTCTATTTCTGGGATACCACCGTGCGCATAGAAAACCTTGCAAAGAATGGACGCAGTACCAAGACTTTTATTTCAGAAAAGCTGTGGCAGCGGGTTGCAGATAATGCAAGTGAAGGAGATTATGTGTTTATTCAGTTCGGCCACAATGATGAAGCAAGAGATAA
>CBFGXP010000087.1:0-15183 GCA_965652775.1 uncultured bacterium | reverse complement strand
ATGTACCGGGGAGCAGACTTGAACTGCCGACCTCTGGGTTATGAATCCAGTGCTCTAACCAGCTGAGCTACCCCGGCATTTTCACAAAATTATTTCGTGAAAGGGCAGCAAAAATATAGAAATATGACCGAAGGTTGAAATCAAATTTTCCGGAAATGTTTAAAGACAATCCGGGATTCTTCTTTTCTGTAACTTGAAAAAAATAATAGGAATGAAGACAGCAATTGTAACAGGTGCTTCCGGCAATATGGGACAGGCCGTAATAAAAAAATTCATTGATGAAGGATACAAAGTAGTCGGAACAATTATTCCAAACGATCCCGTACCGATAGAGTTTCCCGAAGATAAACTAGAGAAAGTTGTTGTCGACCTGATGAATGAAGATGATTCGGAAAAATTTGTAACCAATATAATTTCAAAATATGGATCAGTTGATGCTGCGGTATTAACCGTTGGTGGTTTTGCAATGGGTTCAGTTGCTGAAACAAAAACAAGTGATATTGCAAAACAATACAAACTGAATTTTGAAACAGCCTATAATACAGCAAGACCCATTTTTGTGCAAATGCTGAAACAAAACAGCGGAAGAATATTTATCATTGGTTCCCGTCCCGGTCTTGATGCAAAAAGCGGAAAAGGAATGGTGGCTTATGGTTTGGCAAAGTCACTCATTTTTCGCCTGGCAGAATTGATGAATGATGAAGCAAAAGGAAAAAATGTGGTTACGGCTGTTGTAGTGCCAAGTACAATTGATACTCCTCAAAATAGAAAATCAATGCCCGACGCCGATCCATCAAAATGGGTAAAGCCTGAAGCCATCGCGGATGCTATTTACTTTTATTGTACTGATGCAGCCGCGGTTTTAAGAGAACCAATAATTAAAGTGTACCACAATTCTTAGAACAAATGATACTACAGGAGATCCGGTTGCAAACGAATCGTCTTTTTCCACTTTATCATTTTTACAAAAATGTATTGGAATTGCAGGTAACTGATGATAGTGATACTCAGTTTACTATCCATGCAGGTCTTAGTAAACTAATTTTCGAAAAGACGGAAGACCCGCTGAGTTTTCCTACTTATCATTTTGCATTTAATATCCCTTCCAATCGAATTCAAGAAGCACATGACTGGTTAAAAGAAAGAACAGAGCTGTTATGGATCGAAGACTACAAAAGTTATATCGCTGATTTTACTAACTGGAATGCCAAATCAGTTTATTTTCTTGACCCCGCTGGCAATATAGCCGAATTAATTGCCAGGGCTGATCTCAATGATATTATCGACGAGCCATTTTCGTCAAAGCATATTCGTAATGTTAGTGAAATAGGATTAGTGTTCCCTGAAGATGGTTTTCAAAGATCAATTGAACAATTAATGGAAGATCGCAATCTCGAATATTTTAGCAAACAGCCACCACTTGAAAAATTTTGCGCTATTGGGAATGATGAAGGTTTATTTATCATAGTACCTGAAAACAGGAATTGGTATCCATGCAAAGACAAACCTGCAGGCAAGTTCCCGGTGAAAATATCTTTCTTAGTTGGGAATGTTGCGCAAGGAATAAGCTTAGAGTAATCAGATGTTCGCCCGTAGCAATAAAGTAGTTTTAAGAACCGCCAATAGGGGCCGCGTTACTCCGCAGTAGTCATACGGTCTATTCAGTAATCTTTGAAGTCTTAGGCTACTGGATAATGATCTTCTCCCTTTTTATTACATCACTCATGTGCAACTGAACAATATAAATGCCTTTAGAAAATTGAGGTATAGAAATAGCTGTTGTTCCTGTAAATCCATTCAATTCTTTTTGAAATACGATCGCGCCATTAGCACTTATGATCTGTAACCTGGATGCAGGGGTTTCAGTTTGAATATTTAATACCCCGTTATTAATTATCGTAGGATATATTTTGAATCCTTTTTTACGGGATGAAAGCCTGATAATGGATGAATACGCAATTTCTCCGTCATCATCTTCTATCACCAGCCGGTAATATAGATCAGCGCTGGAATTGAAACGATGCTGAAATGAATAGTTACTTCCATTTGGATTCCTGCTTGCGTTTACAATTCCTGCGTTTTGAAAATTAGTGGCAGTGCTGCTGAATTCAACTTTAAATCTTGCTGTGTTTTGTTCTGTTGCTGTCTTCCAGCTTAATTCGGAAATATCGGCATTTCTCTCTCCGGAAAAACTTATCAATTTAACTGGCAGCGGACCAGTAACGATCACCTTATACAAGTCATCTGAAAATTGCGAGATCGCATACAGCGTGCCATCTGGTGCTTCCCCAAAACTTGATATTCCTGCTTGTCCCCCTGTTTGTGTAAACCATGTACCGTCAGGGCCTCTTCTGAAAATTCTCCCGCTGAAGTAGTCAGTTGCAATGTACCAACCATACAATGCAGCGATCTCAGTGCCCCTGTAAACAAAGCCACCTATAACCGCTTGTCCCTCTGCATTCGGATAAACATGAGAAGGAAAAGTAAGTGATCCTGCGGCCGGACAATCAACAGTTAACTCAAATGGCGCATTTCCTTCATAACAATCCCATCCAAAATTCAACCCGCTAGATCCCGCAGGTTTAAAACTGATCTCTTCCCAGGAACCTTGTCCCACATCGCCGATCCATGCATCGCCGGTGCTTTTGTCAAAGCTCCAGCGGTAAGGATTTCTCAGGCCGATATCGATAACGGTCGGGGTAATAGGAATAGTTGCATTTACATCTATTCGTAATAATTTACCAAGAAGGGAAGCTGGATTCTGTGCATTCTCTGCGGGATCGCCACTACCGCCTCCATCACCGGTTGTCAGATACAAAAATCCGTCAGGTCCAAAATTCAAATCGCCACCATTATGATTGGTGTTAGAAGAATGAGCAATCGGATTGATCAGTACAGTTCCGCCTGCCGGATCGATAGCGTTTGGATCTGTTGGATGAGTCATATAACGGGCAACAGTAAGGGCTCCATCAGCATTACGGGTGTAAAACACAAAAAAATCCCTATTAGTAGTTCCATTGTAAGAAGGATGGAATGTCATACTCAGCAGGCCCTGCTCACTCCCTCCTGTAGTTATGACCGTCGAAAGATCAACAAGATCAGAAAATGAAGTCCCGTTCCATAAGCGGATCAATCCATTTTGTTGTGCAACGAATATTCTTGTGCTTCCATTTGCAGGACTTGCATTCGGAGGAATCGCTATATCGATCGGATTGGCAAGACCTGTAGCAACAATTGTTTGATAACCGATCTGGCTCTTTGCGGTGTAATTGATAAATAAACTTAGGATCAAAATGGCTTTAGCTGCAGTAGACATTTTCATCATAGTAGTTAAGGTTTGAGAAAACTTCGCACAAAATCAATGCCGCCTATGGATTGCAAATACTGGTCCTTCCAAAATATCAATTATGTTTATCCAGCCGGGCCTTCCCGCATGAAACCAGAATGCTGAACAAGTCAATTATAAATACTTATCGCAATATGCTTTTATTGAGCTGCGTGCAACCAAAGATTTTTTCTTCATTAGGGCCTGGCTGGAGAGCTAACAGTGGAATTAAAAAACGAGGTCTTTTGAAACAAGCAAAGTGACCATCACACATTATGAAAATGCTGCGTGTGAAATTTTAGTTGACGTAATTAAGTGAAAACACTGAACAAGACATAATTTGCCAAAATCCGTGTTTAGACGGAGCGCATTGATACTTTTAATTGTAGTGATACAGGTATCAGCTTAAGTTCAGGCACATGATCAAACTTATCAACTAAAATCTACCTTTCATACCATCATTTGACCAGTATTATGAATTTGTAGTAGCTTTAAGAGTAAAGTGCATCAGACCTTGAAGAAGTTAGTTTTCATATTTATTTTCCTTTCCTTCGCCTTTGTACCAAAAGCGCAACCCACCAACTGTACCTTACTGCCACCGCAACTCACCATGACCTTTGGAGCCGGCCATTCGAGTGATGTGAACAGCGTTGATCTTTCCAATTACCGCCGTGTTTCTCATTCATGTCCAAGTGATGGATATTATTCATTTGCTTCCTATACCAGTGAATGCTTTAGAGGCGACTGGCATACACTTGAGGAAGACCATACCCCAGGCGATGCTGGCGGAAATATGCTATTGGTCAATGCTTCGCCGGATGCAGGTGTTTTTCTGAAAACGCCTATTCTTGGATTAAAGAGCAATACCATATATGAATTGAGTGTATGGCTGATGAATCTTTGCAAGCCTACAAGGAAATGTCCATATCCATTATTGCCTCGTCTTAATATTCGATTGGAAACACCTGAAGGGACCGTGGTCACAAGTATTGTTACCGGTGAAATACCAAGATTTCCCGATCCAAGGTGGATACGGCATTTTGCCTACTTTACAACGCCGGCTTCATCATCAACATTGATGTTAGTAATGATCGACAACGCACCGGGTGGCTGTGGAAATGATTTTGCATTGGATGATATCACATTCCGCGAATGTGTAAAACAAATTACGCAGGTGACTGCTCCAACATCGCCGCCGAAAAAGAACACGGCTACAACAACCCAGGCAACTACGCCAAAACCAGCACCTAAAAAAGTTACCACTCCTCCCCGGAAGGAAGTTCCCGCGGTGCAGGTGAGCAAGCCGAATGCTGATACTGTGTCAAAAACATTTTCAGTTGTAAAGCAACCGCAGAAAATATTTCCTGCACCTCCATTGGTGCTGAAGACCCGCGAAAACTCATTGGTCCGAAAGATCGAGACCGAAGCCAGTGAGATAAAGATCGAACTATACGATAATGGTGAAATAGATGGCGATACAGTTAGCATCTATCACAACAATACATTAATAAGATCGAAAATGCGTCTTTCTCAAAAACCTATATCTTTTACTATCGGTGTAAACCCTTCTACACCCCATCATGAAATAATCATGGTGGCTGAAAATTTAGGTTCTATACCACCAAATACTTCAGTAATGATCATCAACACAGCCAGCAACCGATATGAAGTTTTGATCTCCTCCAGTGAGCAAAAAAATGCAAAAGTTGTTTTTGAACTAAAGAAGTGAAACGTATAACTAAAAATGCGGAATAGGAAAGTCCAATAAACTACAGGGGGTAATTATTATTAGAATAACTATCAGGAATATTTTGACCCTGCAATTTAAAAATCAAAAATCATTGGTTGTTGATCCCAATTTTCGGGATCCTGTTCTTTATTGTTCATTATATTATTGGAGCATTCTTATATCCGGGTTTCTATCTTTTTTAATCTGGTTTTCGCTTATTTGTATAATCCTCTATCGCAGACCTGAAAACGTTGCCGAAACTATTCCTGTTGCCATTTTACCTTTTGTTTCCAGATTTCATCGTTTACTTTGCAGCTTAACATTCACACTTGAAGATATTAGTAATAGAAGATGAACAAGGCATGCGGGAAAGTATGGTAACTTCTCTCCTGCAGGAGAAATATGTAGTTGAGGCAGCTGCAGATTTTTATTCCGCCCGTGAAAAACTGGAGGTGTACCAATATGACTGCATCCTGCTTGATATCGGGCTGCCGGGCGGCAATGGGCTAGTGCTTCTGGAAGAATTAAAAAAGCAAAACAATACGGAAGGAGTGATCATTGTTTCTGCAAAGGATTCATTAGAAGACAAGGTAAAAGGCTTGAACCTCGGTGCAGATGATTATCTCGCAAAACCCTTTCACCTGGCTGAACTACATGCCCGTGTAAAATCCGTACTCCGGCGAAAAAAAATGGATGGCAGTAATTATATAACATGTGATAATCTTAAGATCGATACAGAGCAACGAACAGTTTGGATAAATGAAAAAGAGCTAACGCTGAATCGCAAAGAATATGATGTATTGCTTTACCTGGTGATCAATAAGAACAGGCTTGTCAACAAGTCAGCATTGGCTGAACACGTGTGGGGTGATTATATTGACGATGCCAATAGCTTTGATTTTATTTACTCGCAGATCAAGAACCTTAGAAAAAAATTAAAAGACAATGAAGCCGGCATCGAGATACAGGCTGTATACGGCGTCGGTTACAAATTGATAAGCTGATGAAATTGCTCAACTATACTTCAGTTTATTATTCAGTAGCACTGTTTATTGTTATTTCGATGTGGGCCGCGGCATTCTATTACACAATGCTGATCGAGATCTACGATAGCATTGATGACGGGCTCGATAATCAAAAGGGATTGGTAATTCAAAAAGCAGCAACCGATTCCACCCTGCTTAACAAACATAATTTTGATGAGAGCGACTACACCATTAATGAAATACTTCCCGGTGCTGCTGTCAATCTCCGCGATACCTATATAGATACAATGATGTTCATGCAAAATGAAAAAAGCGATGAGCCTGTAAGATTACTGAAAACTGTATTTCTTCAAAATGGGAGGTATTATGAATTAAAAGTAGCCACTTCGATGGTTGAAGAAGATGACCTGGTAAAACAAATGTTCTTTTCTATTTTATGGTTGTACATCGGGCTGGTTCTTTTTATAATTATTTTCAATAACTTTTTATTCAGGAGAATATGGCAGCCTTTCTACCAGCTGTTGAAACATCTCAAAAAATTCAGGCTTGATAAACCCGAACCTATCACACCTATAAAAACAAAAGTGGATGAATTCAGCATGTTAAATGAAACGGTGCAAAAATTTGTTCAAAGAAATATCGACACATATACCAGCCAGAAACATTTTATTGAAAATGCCTCACATGAATTACAAACCCCATTAGCCATAAGTATCAACAAGCTTGAATCCCTGGCAGAGGATGATCAATTAAAGCCGGTACAATTAAAATTAGTTGCGTCAGCGCTGGACCACCTGGAAAGGCTGACGAGATTGAATAAATCGCTCCTCTTACTTTCCCGGATCGAGAATAAACAATTTGCAGAGTCATCGCCCGCCAATATCAATGAGCTGATAAAAAAGATCACGTCCGATTTTCTTGACCAGTTAACGTTCAGCGATCTGAAACTTACAATTACAGAGAGAAATGCCTGTATTCAAAAAATGAATCTTGACCTTGCTACAATTCTTGTTATCAATCTTGTGAAAAATGCGATCATCCATAATAAACCCGGCGGCTTTATTACAATTACTATCGATAGTGATACATTGATGGTTGAAAATTCCGGAGTTGAAAATCCGTTGGACGAAGAAAAAATTTTCAACCGCTTTCATTCAGATCAACCCTCCGCCGTTTCAACCGGGCTCGGTCTTGCTATTGTAAAGGCTATCGGTGACCTTTATAATTTTAAAACTTCCTATCGCTACGAGCAAAGGCATATTGTCACAGTTCATTTTTAGGATGTTTGCGATTTCATAAATAAACCTTCATTCTTTTCCATTTGTTTGTGCATTCCCAATTCTTTCCCGATTTGTGGTTGAGCTTTGTGTAAGAATAATTCAATAAAATTAAAAATATGAAGTGCATTGCATTGGTCGCTACTGCATCCCTGTTTTCACTTTGGTCCTGCAGCCAGGACATACCGGCCGACAAAGTGCCATCGGTGGTATTAAACACGGTGCAAACAAAATTTGGAACGGCATCCAAAATTGACTGGGAGAAAAAGAATAACCTGTACGAAGCAGAATTTAAAAAGGATAGTATAGAATATGCCGTTTATATTGATTCTGCAGGCAAACTGGTAATGTATAAGCTGGATATTAACGAAAATGAGCTTCCCACTGCGGTCTCTGCGATTATAAGTACGCAATATGCCGGTTACAAGATCGACGATGCAGGAAAAATTGAAAAAGATGGATTCAGTTATTACCAGGTTGAACTCGAGGGAAAAGGGAAAAAGGACCTGGAACTAGTTTTTTCAGCTGATGGTAAGATCGCTCGTCTTATGAATTATTTAAAATAAATGATATAATAAATAACATGGAAACTAATAATTTTAACAATGAACCGCCGCCTGATTTTGGCAAAGAAGCCGAAGAAAAAGAAAAGAAGGCAAAAAAAAATAAAAAGAATATGATCAAGATAGGAATTCTTGTTGCAGGACTGTCCGGGATATTTGTTGTACTCGGTAATAAAAAAGATGCGCTGTCTTTTTTAGGGGAAACGAAAAATAAAACCGAGAAAACTAAGAAAGCGAATGGCAAAGCCCAGGAACAGGCATCTGCTGGAATAACCATTACAAAAAAATGGGAGATGCCAAAGCAATTGCTCGAAATATCTGGTCTTTCTTATATCGATGAGCAACGATTTGCCTGTGTGCAGGATGAGCAGGGAACAGTATTCATTTATAATATTGCCTCATCATCAGTAGAAAAAGAAATTCCATTTGGCGGCGTGGGAGACTATGAAGGGCTGGCAGTAGTCGGGGAAAACGTTTGGGTATTGCGGGCAGATGGAAAACTGTTTGAAGTGAGTAATATAAATGCCGCAAAACCCGTGGTAAAGGAATACAGTACCCACCTGACCGTAAAACAGGATTCTGAAGGACTTTGTTATGATAAGAAAAATAACCGGCTGTTAATAGCTATCAAAGGCGCTGAACTTGAATCGGAAGATTACAAGGGCATTTATGCTTTTGACCTGGCTTCTAAGAAAATGGATCAACAACCTGTATTTAAAATAGACCTGCTAAATGAAATATTTGAAAGTAATGCAGGCAAAAAAAAGAAAGGCACATTAAGTCCCTCAGGTATTGCTATTCATCCTCTCAGCGGTGATATGTATATCACTGATGGAAGAAATGCAAAGCTATTGATCACTGATGCTACAGGAAAAATCAAGAAATTATACCAGTTAAATAATAATGAATTTGCACAACCGGAAGGAATTTCGTTTAATTCAGCCGGTGACCTGTTTATTGCAAACGAAGGAACAAATGAAGCGGGCAATATACTACAAGTGAAGATCGATCCCTGATGACTGAAAATTAACTACAAACTTTATTAGCCTAGTTTGACCTCATAGCGGCGTTTGTAACTATTCAGTACCGTTTCAGGTTCTTTATTGAACAGGTTACTGGCGATGAGCAATAGCCTGCTCAGAATTTTATGCTTTTGATGGCTATCTGAAAAAGCAGGAAGATCAAACATCTTTTCATCGATAAATGGGTTCTCACTATACTGAAGAATCATTTCATCAAGAGTAAGATTTGCTGTCATAAGAAAGATTTTAGTGATTATATCTATAAAAAGCTTTTAAAAATCGTGCCAACTCTGAAAAACCTTTGACCGTAAGACGAACTAAAGATGACATGGGTAATAAATTGCTCAGGATTAAAACATCATTTGAATATCAGCGTGTATGATGAACCCGGCTACTTCGCTACCGGAAAGAGTAAGTGATCCTGAGATCAACAAAATCGGCAACATGCCTGTGAGCTTTTAATTGCATTCCAATCCCCAAATGCTTATTGATAAAATAATGGAGGCCCCAACGATGATAGATACGATCATAATATGGCGTTTCATTGAAAACATATACCCCAAGTCGTTGACTAAAGATAAATTTCCCCAATAAAAATTCATGGCCGATCAATAGCCCTGCCCTTAAAGCACTTGCATCGATCGAATCCCGCTTGAGTTGCATACTCAGTGATCTATCTCCATACACTTCTGCACCCAGTGTCAACATATTTATTCTACCAACCTGCTTACCCCCCTGTATGGTGCCACCGATCAAAGGCATGCGGTGACTATTTCCATTTTCATCTGTTCCTCTTTTAGCAATTCCAAAAACTCCAATATCCCACCGAAGAGGATAATCTTTCCAAAATTTTTCTTTACTGCGGGGAACTTTGTAATAGGGTCTTGGATTTTTCTGGTAAATAACTGCAATGCCCGCAGTTGGCCAGTTGATCCCTTTATTGGGCTGGCGCAACCCGCCATTAGATATATGCTGGTAATTGATCGTTGTATTAAGCCACCATTGTGTATTTATCAAATAAGAAAACCCAACGCCCAGCAACAAATAACCGCCGACAGCAGAACTATAAGATTGGTTCGTGGGGTTGTGAATTGAGTCAAAAGGATTGGTAAGATAAGCGAGACCGGCAACACCTCTGAAGGAAAAAAAACTTTTGTTTCCCAGCTTATAAACAGGTTCTAAAAAATAAGCCGCACCAACGCTTTTTCCTAATATTGTCACATCATAATTATAATAAAAAAGCAGCAGTCCCTTTTTGGGAAAACAATTACATAGGTTCCAGCTTTCGGTATCATTTCTCTGCCAGCTAAAGCTGATCTCAACACCCGTCGGGTTGGCGCCTTTTGTATTTTGTACTGCTCTTGAATGGGCGAAAATAAATCCATGCTGAATGCCTGCACCCATTGAAAAAATATGCGGAGCCTTTTTTGAACGGGAACCAATACTATCACTTAGCTGGGCTGATACATTAACTGTAATAAGGTTAATTGTGAACAATCGTAAAAACAGTTTGTAACAGTATCGTATCATTTCACCTTTTCTTTATCAGCAAGGTGGAAAAATGGGATGGCTTGAAATTAAACTCAAATACTAAACCTGCTTCGCAAACGCATTAATTCCATCGACCAAAATATCAAGGTTCTTTGTAGTTGTATAAACATTTGGAGTTACACGGACGCTGTGTATGTTTTCCCAATTAATGCCAACAGTATGTACTTTGTATTTATCCAGCAAAAAGCCATCAAGCTCTTCCGGCTTTTTTCCTTCTACAGATACATTACCTATAGCACAACCCCATTTTGGCGAAAATGAAGTATGCAGTTTGACTCTTGGAACATTTTTTACTTTATCAAACCAGTAGTTCTTTAGATAATGTAACCTTTTTTCCTTTCTTTCATTTCCTATCATCTCATGAAAGTCCAATGCTTTGCTGATCGCCTGTTCAATAAACATTGGTCTGGTGCCAAGCGCTTCAAACTTCCTGATATCATCCTTTAATGGTTCTCCCATTGCAAATAAAGGATATAAGTTTTTGATTTTATTCTTTCTCACATACAACATGCCACTGCCGATGGGTGCATATAACCATTTATGCAAGCTGCTTGCAAAATAATCACAATCGAGATCGGATATTTTAAAATCAAAATGAAAAAGACTGTGAGCTCCATCAACGATCACTTCAATTCCCCTTTTATGTGCTTCGGCTGCTATTTTTCTTACCGGTATTATCTGACCGTTCCAGTTTATGATATGTGTGATGTGAACCACTTTTGTTTTGGGCGTAAATGCATTCACATATTGACTTACCAAATAATTTTCATCTTCACTTGGTAGCTCAAGATTAACCCAAACCATTTTTATTCCATCCCGCAATTCCCTTTGCTTATAAGCGTTCACCATATTTGGATAATCCTGTTTGGTTGCCACTATTTCATCACCGGCCTTTAATTGTAATCCAAAGATGACCGTTTCTAATCCTTCTGATGAATTACGGTTGATGGCAACTTCTTCAACATCACATCCAGCCATCTTTGCCATATTCTTTCTCAAGGGTTCACGTCCCTGGTCAAGGATGCGCCACATAAAATAGCTTGGTGCTTCATTGCTATAATCATAATAGCGTTTCATTGCTTCCTGCACCACTTTAGGCGCAGGGCTAACACCGCCGTTATTAAGATTGATGAGATATGGTGATACAGTAAATGCCTGTTGTATATAATACCAGAAATCTTCTTCGCTTGCGAGATCAGCCGCAGGCACTCCTTCGGCATCTCTTAGTGCGGCTTCAAAATTTCTCGCCCACATTGGCTTCGCTATTGACGAAAGGAAAGCAGTAGCGGAAAAGGTGCCCACCTTTCTTAGGAAACCGCGGCGGTTATTATCAGGCATTGTGATTGTTTGTATAAAAGTAATGAAAATGCCGCTACTTGTTTTTGATATACCAAGGAGACTCGGAGACACAAAGGAACACATGGGCCACTCCGTATCTCTCCGTGCACTTTGCGCCGCTGTGGTTTAAAAAGCTGAACAAAGACCAACCGCACAATAGTCTGCCTGAGGCGGAAGGAACGCTGAACAGAATTAGCAATGTTGGATACATAATTAAAAAAACCTAAATTGAACACCCAACATTTAAATATGCAAATACTTGAGATAAAAGTGCTAAAAGGGCCAAATTACTGGAGTGTTCGTCGTGCTAAGCTCATCCAAATGAAACTTGACCTTGAAGAAAAAGAGAACATGCCAACGAATAAAATTCCGGGGTTCAGGGAACGTTTGGAAAAACTATTACCCTCATTATATGAACACCGCTGCAGTGAAGGTGTACGTGGCGGTTTCTTTCACCGGGTGGATGAAGGTACCTGGATGGGACATGTGATCGAACATATTGCTTTGGAAATCCAAACGCTGGCAGGAATGGATACCGGTTTTGGACGAACAAGAACTCCGGACGGAGAAAAACCAGGTGTGTATTATGTAGTGTTCAGCTATATCGAAGAAGATGCTGGTGTTTATGCGGCACATGCATCTGTTAGAATTGCAAAAGCTTTAATCGAAGGAAAAGATTATGACCTGGCCGAAGACATTCAGAATATGAGAGTGATCAGGGAAGATACCCGAATGGGACCTTCGACAGGTTGTATTGTTGATGAAGCTGCAAAACGTGGGATCCCTTTTATACGTTTGAATAAACAAAGTTTAGTACAGTTGGGTTATGGTGTAAATCAAAAACGCATTCGTGCAACGATAGCTTCCACTACTTCAAATATTGCCGTTGATATTGCCTGCAATAAAGACGAAACGAAGATGTTACTTGAAGCGGCTGAGATACCTGTACCAAAAGGGACCGTGGTTAGAACAGAAGAAGGTTTAAAAGAAGCTGTTGAAAAATATGGATATCCGCTGGTGATAAAGCCAATTGATGGTAACCATGGAAAAGGGAATACAACGAACATCACGAGCTGGGAAACTGCTGTAAAAGCATTTGCAGCAGCAGAAGAATATAGCCGCCAGGTTATTGTTGAAAGATTTATTACAGGTTTTGATTTTCGGTGTCTTGTGATCAACTATAAATTTATTTGCGCAGCATTGCGTACACCGGCATCAGTTGTTGGTGATGGCGAGCATGATATTAAATGGCTGATCGATGAAACAAATAAAGATCCGCGTCGTGGCTATGGTCATGAAAAAGTATTGACACAAATTACTATTGACCAGTTTACACAAAAGATGCTGGATGATGCAGGAGTGACTTTAGAAACTATTCCTGAAAAAGGACAACGAATTTTATTAAAGCCAACAGCGAATCTTTCTACAGGTGGCACTTCAACTGATGTTACTGATGAAGTACATCCTGCAAATATTTTCATGTTTGAAAGGATAGCAAAAATTATTGGCCTTGACATTTGTGGCATTGATGTAATGGCAAATGATCTCAGAACCCCGGTTTCTGAAAATGGCGGCGCCATATTAGAAGTTAATGCTGCTCCGGGTTTCCGCATGCACATTGAACCCTCTGATGGTTTGGGAAGAAATGTTGCTGAGCCGGTGGTTGATATGTTATTTCCAAAGGGCAGCGCTGGAAGAATTCCGATCATCGCTATTACCGGTACAAATGGTAAAACAACAACAACAAGATTAACAGCGCATATTGCAAAAAGCGCAGGCAAAAAAGTGGGCTATACTACAAGCGATGGTGTTTATATCCAAAATCAGATGATGATGAAAGGTGATTGCACCGGGCCGATCTCTTCACAATTTGTGTTGAAGGATCCAACAGTTGATTTTGCCGTACTGGAATGTGCAAGAGGCGGCATTTTAAAATCGGGACTTGCTTTTCAGAATTGTGAAGTGGCGGTAGTGACAAATGTTGCTGCGGATCATATGGGGCTTGGCGGAATTCATACCCTGGAAGCAATGGCTAAAGTTAAAGCTGTGTTGCCTGAAACGGTTTTCGACCACGGCTATGCAGTGTTGAATGCCGATGATGACCTCGTGTACAAGATGAAAAATGATCTTGATTGTAATGTTGCATTGTTCAGCATGGATGAACATAACCCAAGGATAAAAGAGCATGCTGCTGAAAATGGATTGTCATGTGTGTTTGAAAATGGATATGTAACACTGATGAAAGGAGGCTGGAAAATAAGAGTGCTGCACGTAAAAAATATCCCGCTGACCTTCGAAGGAAAAGCCATCCATAATATTCAAAACTGCTTACCTGCGGTTCTATCAACTTATCTTTTCCGTGATATAACTATCGAGGATATTCGGTCAGGGTTACAAACATTTATGCCAAGTGCAAACCTGACACCCGGGCGTTTGAATTTTTTCCATTTTAAAAACTTTACTGTTCTTGCTGACTTTGCCCATAATCCACATGGTCTTAAACTGCTTTGTGATTTTATCAGCAAATTGGATTATCCGCTGCGTATTGGAATTATCAGCGGTACCGGTGACAGAAGAGATGAAGATATTCGTGAGCTGGGAGAAATATCAGCACAATATTTTGACGAGATCATTATCCGCTGCGATAAAAATTTAAGGGGAAGGACTGCTGAAGACATTATTGGATTACTAAAAGAAGGAATTGAAAAAGTAAATCCTAACATTCCTGTGATGACCATTCCAAACGAGAATGAGGCCCTGGAATATATTTATGAAAATCAGCGACACGGCGCTTTATACACTATTATGTGTGATGTTGTAGCAGGGGCATTGGATAAGATCAGGGAATTGAAAGAAAAGGAAGAAAAAGAAGATAAGCCATTAGCCATTAGCCATTAGCTTTAAGCTTTTTAACATTTACCATTAACTATAATCATATGAGAAATTTTAAGGAGCTAAAAATTTGGCAAAAGGGGCTTCAAATTGCTATTAATAGTTTACGAATTACTGAAACTTTTCCGTCCCAGGAAAAATATGGTCTTGCCTTACAAATTAATAAAGCTGGCGTTTCAATTCCATCTAATATAGCGGAAAGAAGTAGTAGAAATAGCGACAAAGATTATAGCCGATTCGCTGAAATCTCCCTTGGGTCTGCATTTGAATTAGAAACACAACTACTGATTGCGAAAGAATTAAAGGACGGCAATAATGCTTTGGTTGACTCAACCCTAGAAATGTTAACCGAGGAAGAAAAAATGCTGACTGCATTCATCAATACTTTGTCCGCAAACCGGTAATTCTTTCCTAAAAGCTAACCGCAAACAGCTAAAAGCTTTCTCAAAAACCATTTGGCATAAAACTGTGCAAGCCTTATTTTTGCACCCCATTCAGAA
>CBFGXP010000086.1:0-15344 GCA_965652775.1 uncultured bacterium | reverse complement strand
GTCCAAAATTCTTACAGATATCAGTATTGGCTATACTCCAAAATCATGGCTAACCATAACAGCCGGGGCCAATAATGTTTTTAATGTCTATCCTGACAGACTGAAAAATAACCGGAACACTACTGACGGAATATTAATATATGGAAATGAGGCAATGCCTTTTGGTTATAATGGGGGTTATTATTTTGTGAATATGGCCTTTAATTTCTAAATGTTAGGCTGTAAAAAGAAGAAGGCAGCAAGTTTTTAATTTGCTGCCTTCTTTTTGTTTTTCAAAATAAGATCAGTAGCCAGTATTTTGTTGCATATTATTATTGGCGTTTATTTCTGCAAGCGGTATAGGCATAAGGTATTCTCTTTTTGATGGATCAAGATTTACTGCACCCAATGCATTGATGGCATCTTCAGGTATACGTGTGATCGGCAATAATCTTCTTTTAAGATCAAAGTATCTCGATTTTTCAAATGCAAGCTCTTTAAACCTCTCCAGCATTATTGCATCTATCAAAGCTTCTTTTGTTGTAAATACCTGATCAACATATCCCGTAATTCTTGCCCGACGCAAACTGTTCAGATCTGCGGCTCCTGCAGTGAGGTTATTTTTTTCCGCATGGGCTTCTGCCCTTATCAGGTATATTTCTCCCATCCTGAATACTTTGATATCTGCGAGGTTAAGATTCGCAGGATCACCACCCCGGTATTTATTTAGGGTGTACCTGCCACCACCAAGATCAAGAACATAAGCATTATAGCGAACATCATTTACCTGGTCATAAGTGTCTCTCAATTCTTTTGACGGCGCATAAATTATTTTATTCTGTGTCCTGTCAAAATAAGTATCTCCTATTCTTGCTTCGCCTACATTTCTTTTGAATTTCCAGATCACTTCGGCATTGCTTTGATCCTTCCAGATAGATTGAAATTGTGCTTGTGTAGCTAATGGCACTGCAGAGATTAATTGGGTTGAATAGTTTATGGCACCATCCCAATCCTTTTCATACAATGCAATATGCGCCTGCAATGCTATTACTGCATTTCTGGTAAACCTTGTGTTTTGTGTGAAGCTGGCTGGTATTAAAGGAAGGGCTGCCGCAAGGTCTGCCTTCGCCTGTGTAAACACTTCGCCTGAAGTGTTGCGTGAAGGCGAACCAATAACTGAAGTGCTCATATAAGTAATACCGAGATCTGAAGCATTGAAACCTGCTGCAAAACTTTTAAGCAATTCAAAATGACAATAAGCTCTCAATGCCAGGGCCTCGCCCTGTATCTGTTTTTTGGTAGCTTCTTCTGCTGCATCATTTGCAGGCACGCCGTCAATATTGTCAAGAATTTTATTCACCCTGTTCAGTGCAAAATAAAAATCACGGAAGGCTACTGAAGCTTCAGCGCCGGTCCCGGCATCATACTGCCACCTGTATACTATCACTCCGCGTCCCGTATTGTTTTCGGTAGGCAACATGGCTTCATCAGTTACCAAGGCTGTTTGATATATTTCATCTTCTACTGCGGGGCTTACACCAGCATAAGCACCGGTGATTGCATTCTGAAGTCCAACCATGCTTGTAAATACTGTTACTTCCGGTACACTGTCTATGGGCTTTTCATCAAGATATTTTTGACACGATGATAAAAAACCGGACAGTATAAATGTGAATCCTATAGATTTAAATATTTTATTATTCATTTTCGTTACGGTTTTATAATTAGAAATCCAGTTTAACACCAAATGTGAACATACGGTTGGCCGGGTATTCAAACGCAGCAATGTTGTTTCCGTCTTCAGGATCAAATTGTTTCCACCTGGTAAATGTTGCCAGGTTCTGTCCCTGCGCATAGATGGTAGCACCTGTTAATACTTTGGTCCTGGAAATAAAAGAAGCAGGGAATACATAACCAACATTCAAATTTCTGAACCTGATAAATGAAGCATCCTGTACATCTTTTGATGAAAACTGTCTTGTAGAGTTATAACGTTGTATATCGGTGATATCGCCGGGCTTCTTCCACCTGTCAGTAAATACTCTTCTTGATTGATTGCTGGTCGCAAAAGTTATGTTCTCATTAAAGAAATCTTCATTATTGAAGCGTTTAAACCCGCTGGCAAAACTGAAAAACGCATCAACATAAAACCCCTTGTATTTAACAGAGCTATTAAATCCGCCCGTAAAGGGAGGAATTGATGTACCGAATTCTGCCACACTTTGATTTGCTCTGTCATAAGTAGTAGTAATTGATCCATCACGATTATAATATTGAGGATTTCCTGTAGCAGGATCAACACCAGCCCATTTTACAATATAATGTGAGTTTAATGGAAGACCTACACGGATAATACCTGTTCCTTGTATAAATTCATTCACAGATCCCAGGCTCGTTATCTCATTTTTATTGTACCCAAAATTTCCGCCAAGCATAACAAGCAGATCCTTGGTACGTACAACATCAACGGAAAATTCTGACTCAATGCCTTTGTTCACCATCGTACCGGCATTGATCTGTCCAGCTGCATAACCAGAAGTAAATGAAAGGTTCTGATTGATCACAAGATTTGTTGTTTTCTTATGATACACATCCACTTTCATCCTGGCTTTTCTTTGCCAAAATGAAAAATCAAGTCCGAAATTGGTTGTCGTCGTGTATTCCCAATCAAGATTTTCATTGCCAAATGTTGGACTGAGCCCCTGGATACCGTCGTACCTCGAACCTGCGCCACCGGCATAGTTTGCCAGGTACGCAAAGTCATTGGCAAATTGCGCAGCTGTTTGTCCATAGCTGGCACGAAGCTGTAAGGAATTAAGGAAATTAAAATTATTCATGAATTTTTCTTTCATCACATTCCATGTAGCTCCGGCTGCATAGAATCCTTTCCAGCGTCTTTCTTCGGGTACCTGGGTTGCGCCGTCATACCTGTAACTAAGATTGAGTGTGTATTTATCTTTAAAAGAATACCTGCCGGTTCCAATAAATGAAGCATATGCACGATTAGGAGTGGCTCTTGCTCCCCCAACTGTTGGAATAAAGCCTGTTGCCGAACCTGCCGTGATGCCTGAAGGAGTGCCCTGGCGCAATGGATCGATACCGAAACCTGTATAATTAAATGCATGGCCCCAATCCTTTAATGCCTCAAACAAACCCATTATTTCGAAGTTATGATCCTGCGCTATCGTTTTTGTATACGTTAAACCGCCATTGGCAATAAGCTGGATATTACGTGCAAAATTTTCTGCAAAACTTCCTCTTTGCCCTGTAACTAATGTTCCGGTATGGGTGCCTGGTTTTATCAGTCGTTCACCTACTGTTTCTCTGAAATCGAGGCCGATCGTGCCATGGGCTGCAAGGTTATTAGTGATCTTGAATCTAAGGTTTCCACTGATCGTTCCTTTCAGTTGATTGTTTTTATTTGTTGTAGAAGCCAACCTCTCCAACGCATCTGATCCTTCACGCTGATCATATACCAGTACCCTTGCAGGTACCAGCGGAACAGTCGGCGGATTGGTATTTGAAGGCAGGAGTGGATTATATGTTGCTGCTGCAAGCCTTGGTCCGCTTGCCAAACCAGATGAAATTAATACGCCGTTAACATAAGGCTGTTCATATGGAAGCGCATAGTAAGCAGCCGAAAAAGGATTGGTGACCGCTGTTGTATTTTCTGATTCAATAAAATTTCTTGTTGTATATCCAATGCCAGTGCTGATAGCAGCAGAAAACCTATCACTTGAGAAATCGAGATTACCTCTGAATGTATATCGTTCAAGATCGGAGCGGTATGCAATACCTTCCTGGTTATAATAATTAAATGAAGTATAGAATCTTACTTTTTCGTTGCCACCTGATGCACTTACTTCATGCTCCTGGAACTTTCCCGTACGGAAAAAATGATCGATCCAATCTGTATTATTGTTATTAAGACTGTCTAATCTGCGGGTCATTTCATTCAATTGCGCAGAAGAAAAACCAGCATTAGCAGGATTATCTTTTGCCAAATACCAACCGGGTCCAACGGTTACTCCATATTCCTGTCCCATTTCTTTTTCAAATTGTAATCTTTCCTGGGTGTTCATCATTTCAAACTTTGGAGTTGTCCTGTTAGCAAATCCAAATTGTGAGTTAACACTATATACAGCTTTTCCAGCTTTACCACGTTTGGTGGTAATTACGATCACACCATTTGCACCCCTGGATCCATATAATGCAGTTGAAGACGCATCTTTGAGTACATCCACTGATTCGATGTCTGAGGGGTTGAGTGATTGAAAAACACCAGGCTCAATAGGAATTCCATCCATTATATACAATGGAGCAGTAACACCACTAATACTTCCGGCACCCCTTATCAAAACTGTGGCAGCTGCACCGGGCTGACCCGACCCCGCGACTGCATACAGGCCCGGCGCCCTGCCTTGTAGTATCTGGTCCAATGAAGCATTTGGTATCTGGTTAATTTTTTCAGCTGTTACTTTAGCAGCCGAGCCGGAATATTTACTGGCTCTTTCTCTTGTATACCCGGTGACAATAACATTTTCTGATTCGGTGGCCGCTACCTGCATACTAATGTTAAGCGTATTATTATCACCAGTAATGCTTACTTCGTTTGATTGAAAACCGATCGAAGTAAAAACCAATGCTTTCACCTTATCTGTTACGTTAATTGAGAATTCTCCATTTGCGTTTGTGCTGGTGCCGATCCTTGTACCTTTTGCAGCAACAGATACACCTGCTAATGGTGCTCCGGTATTGTCTGAGACTTTGCCGGTAATGGTCCGCTGCCCAAATACCAGCGATAGAGAAAATAGAGATATTCCAAGCAGTACTAATTTTTTCATAAGCCCTAAGTTTTAGTTGTTGAATAATCTTCATAAGGAGGGCAATAATTTTATCTTGAAAGTTTCCAGCTATTACCTGTTTATTCGCCAAGCGTGAAAATTGAATACTGAGGCAGTAAATTCTGACACTAAATTTTTTTACCCAACCGGCAAAATTTCGTGCTGAAGCGTGAAAAACATACTAAATGATTTTGGCCTGCTACTAAAAACGGTGAGATGATGACATCTATTTAGAGAATTCGCATGCTTAATAAGCCAATTGTGGGTTGCAATTGCCTAATTCCTCAAATCCCTATCTTCGCAACGCAACAAAAACACACCGGGCACATGGTTCCAAAGTTCAAACGCATCCTGCTAAAACTTTCTGGCGAATCTTTGATGGGAAATAAGAATTTCGGATTTGATAATGATGTGATTGCGCAGTATGCGGCTGATATTAAACTGCTGACAGAGATTGGGGTAGAAGTGGCGATCGTAATTGGAGGCGGCAATATTTACCGCGGTATGAATGAAGCGGAAACAGGTATTGAAAGAGCCCATGGCGACTACATGGGTATGCTGGCTACCGTGATCAATGGTATGGCGCTACAGGCAGGACTTGAAAAGATTGGCGTCTTTACCAGGTTGCTCAGTGCTATTAAAATGGAACAGATCGCGGAGCCTTATATCCGACGCCGGGCTATACGACATTTGGAAAAAGGCCGTGTGGTGATCTTTGGCGCAGGTACCGGCAATCCTTATTTTACAACGGATACAGCAGGTTCCTTACGTGCAATAGAAATAAATGCAAGTGTTATTCTGAAAGGAACAAGAGTTGACGGAATTTATTCTGCCGATCCTGAAAAAGATCCTTCTGCTACAAAATTTAATAAAATAACATTTGCCGAATGTATCAGTAAGAATCTCCGGGTAATGGATATGACAGCATTTACCCTTTGCATGGAAAATAATTTGCCGATCGTAGTTTTTGATATGAATAAGAAAGGCAACCTTCGCCGTGTGGTGACAGGTGAAAAAGTAGGGACATTGGTTACAGGTTAGTAAATCTTCTATTTTATTCCAACATTATTTGACGTTGTGAAAAACTTACGGCTTTAATACTGACAGATTTTTATTAGTTTCCATTGTGATTTATCATATGTTGGCTATCAGCTTATCTGTTTTTGAAATTATCATCCTTTTTGGCAGCGCCATTGTTATTGGCGTTGTGATTCATTTGTTTTACAGCAGCCGTCGCGGCATGAAGAAAGACCTTCAACAAACCCAGAAGTCCATCAGCAGCGGACTTGATGAATGGAAACTGAAATATATAAATGAAGCTGAGATCAAGGATAAAGAAATAGCTGATCTCAAGAACCGCCTGCTTGATGCAACAGAAAATAAAAGAATACATGAAATTGAAATTGAGGAACTAAAGAGCCAGGTGAAAAAATTGAATCTTGATGCGCAGCAAACGAAATCAGAAAAACCTTTAGCAGCGGCCAGGCCGGATTATTATGAGCAATTGCGCCAGGCTCAGCAAAGCCTGATGGAGCATAATGCCAAAATAAGCCAGCTGCTGGAGCAGGTAGATGTAATTAAAGAAACGGAAGAAAAAAGCCAGGAAATATTGAGAAGTAATGAAGAATTAAGCATGCAGATAAAGGACATGAAATACTTGCTTGAGGAAAAAGAAGATGAGATTAACCATATAAAACAAAAAGAACACCTGACCACTGAAATGAGTGCAATGCTTGATAGTGCTTACAGTGAATTCAACATTTTACAAAACAAGATCCATAAACTTGAATCTCAAATATCTTCATCAAAAATGATGAATATCGAATATGAAGATCTCAAAGAGGCTTACTATAAGGTAATTCGTGACCTGGACGAATCAAAAAACAAAGCCCATCATTATTTGCAGGAAAACCAGGCGTTGCAAATAGAACTGGCAAAGGTGGAAGACAAATTGAGCGAATCAAATCAACAGCGGCAGCAGTTACAAAAGAAGGTTGCCTACCTGGAAGAGCTCAATAATGACCTGCATCAAATGACGGAAGCAAATAAAAAACTGGAAGTCCAGATCAAGCGGCTTGGCGAATTGGAAAGCCGGCTTAATATTGTTTCCGAAGAAAGAGATAACCTAAGAGAAAAACATAGCACAGGCTTGTAACAGTCGCTGATTAAAATCATAAAGTAAAAGCTCCCACGGGAGCTTTTTTCATTTTTGCAGGTTTACCTTTGCCACGAAAGAAATTTTATGCAAAAAAATATTGCGGATATCAGGAGAGATTATTCCCATAAAAGTTTATCGGAAAAGGACGTGGATGCCAATGCGATTAAACAGTTTGAAAAATGGTGGGTTGAAGCAGTGAATTCAAAGATCGAAGAAGTGAATGCAATGACATTGGCCACAGCATCCATTGATGCGCTACCTTCTGCCAGGATTGTTTTATTAAAAGAATTCAATGAAAAGGGGTTTGTTTTTTTTACCAACTACGAAAGTTATAAAGCGCAGCAATTAGCCGAGAATCCCAAAGCATGTCTTGTTTTTTTCTGGAAAGAATTGGAACGGCAAATAAGAATAACAGGGCTGATTGAAAAAATAAGTGGTAAGCAAAGTGATGAGTATTTTCAATCCAGACCTGAATCAAGCCGTATTGGCGCCTGGGCTTCGCCGCAAAGCCGTGTAATTGAAAACAGACTTTGGCTTGATGATAAGTTCAATGAACTTGTAAATAAGATGGAGGGAACTTCTTTTCCCCGTCCGCCGCATTGGGGCGGGTATATTGTAAAACCTGTTGTTATAGAATTCTGGCAGGGAAGACCAAGCCGTCTGCATGACCGCATTCAGTATTCACTTGACGAAAATGGCATGTGGAAAATAGAAAGGCTGGCGCCTTAGTGAAGTAGCAGGTAAATAAAGTAAATAAGTAAAGATTGAACCCTTATATACTTTATACACTCTTTATTACTTTTTCTTCTTCTTCACAGGTCTGCTTTTACCAAAACTTCCCTTAGTTCTTTTTCCTTTTTTAGTTTTTTTATCGCCTCTTCCCATAGTTATGTTTTTTATTTGAGTGAAGATATATTTTTTATCAGCAGAAAGCCCCGAAAATACCTGGGTAAATACGGGGCTTTCGAATAAGTTTAATGATGTCAGAGTTTACTGGCTAATTCTTTACCAGCTTTGAAACGTGCAACTTTTCTTGCCTTAATTGTAATTTCTTCTTTTGTTTGCGGGTTGCGACCTTTTCTTGCCTTTCTTTTTGAAATTAAAAATGTTCCGAAGCCAACTAAGGTCACTTTACCACCACCTCTCAGGGTTTTTGTTACTGCCTCAGTAAAAGAATCAATGGCAGCGTTTGCCTGGGTTTTGGTTATACCGGTATCGTCCGCAATTTTGTTAATTAAATCAGCTTTGTTCATATTGGTTTTTTTAAAGGTGATAACGGCGGCAAATTTAGCCGGTTTTACTTTGCAGCAAAATTTTTTCTTTGCTTTTTTCAGCACATTCAAATTACGCCGAAACCGCTTGGGGAAAGGATTTTGGAGAATTGTAAATTGCAAATTCCAATTTAGATGCATCCTGAATAATCTCTATCTGAAATTATTGTACAATTTGCATTAAACTGCGAAATGCTATAAAACGATCACCCCATTTGTCAAAATATCTTTGTCTTATTGCTGTTGAATGATTTTCGATATAGCGGCTATAATCCGCTTTACTTTCTGCAAAATACTGCGCTGCATAAGTTGGTCCTTCTTTTTCATCAGTTTCCAGGAGGCGAAGCAACTGTGAACGTGTAAAGCAACCGGTATTGACCATCTCATTCATGTGTTCATGCAGCATCCACTGTACCCAGGAATCATGAATAGCCCAGTCAAGTTTTATTGTTACATTATAGATAAACATTCTTAATAATTTATAGGGATAAGTTATTGCCTTCAGCATCATCAATGATAATTCTTTTTAATCGCTGATACATGAATGATACAGTAAGCAGCAAGACGCCCAGCAGGATAAAAGCAGCGATCTTTCCGCCTGGTGGAATATTGCGAATATCATATGTAAATAATTTAACCAGCGTAAGCGTAAACAGGCTTAATGAAATAATGCGTAACGGCCGAAATTTAAAATGCATGCCGAGCCACATCATAATAAAAGAACAAATGCTCCAAAGGATACTGAGACCTGCTTTGTAATATAGATTTTCCCACCATATCCATTCTGTGCCTTTTTCAAAATTGGTCCATAGATTCAGCTGATACATTTCAGCACTTAAAAGTAAGATGATGCCAACGGTAGATAACCACGTAAATGCAGGGAGATAAGAGCTCCAGTTTTTGTCTTCAGCCTTTTTAAAGTAAATAACAAGATCCACCAATAACCAAATCAATAAAACTATACTTATCCAATGTGCACTAAAAAGGCTGCCATTGTTTTTTTGTAACAATGCTAATGAAACTTCGTGGTTGGTATTGATATTACCCAGGTAAAGCCCAAGACACAAAATGGTAAATAAGAATTTTAAAAGAGGAAATAAGGACGATCTTTTGAAACTAAATAAAATCATAACCGCAAAGAGAAAAGTATATAGCTGAAGGTAAATTATGAAAAGAGACTCTATATTGCTTCTTGTACTGAATTGGTAAAAGATTTCAAACGCCCCGGATAAATAGAGCGTAACTATAAATGAGCCAAGTAAAAGATCTTTTACTGCCCTGTTTGTAATGCGGTTCAAATAGAATGTATCAGCCTCTTTATACATTAACCTGTAGTATATAAACAGCGATATTGCAACGGCGATCGTTGTGCTAAAACCTTTATTAAGGAGAATTGGGATCAGTCGGTTATCAGAATACACCTGGAGACAGGTAATGCCGAGGCTTACCAGCATCAGCATGCCAATGATCAGCGATGCGATCTTAAGTTGTACAGCTCTTGTTTTTTGGAACAGCCAGAATAGGATCACAGTTTCAGCAGCCCAGAACAATGTCACATGATTTCCTTTGAATTGTACTGGTGCGATAAGCGAAATAAAAGTAAGTGAGAGCCCGGTAAGCAGCGACAAAAAATTTGGATCGATCGTTTTCTTTTGCCTGAAACCAAGAACAAGCAAGAGGTTAAACAGTCCCAGCATGGCAGTAAACAATCCTTTATAATTTCCATTATTCCAATAGGAAAGCATGAAGATGCCGGCGAGATAAAAAAGAAAATTTATACTTAATACAATTAGGAAATCGAAAACAGTAAAACTTTTCTTTTGCCTGATGTTGTTGACAATACTCATTGTAACAAATTGCAGGTAGAATAAAGTTCCGAACAGCATTGCATTTTTATAAGGAACAGCGAGCGGTTCTTCAAACCATACTTTGTTAATTAACCAACCGCCAAAAATTATTGTTGTGAAAAGTAATGCGATAGTATTGATCCATGGCCACCGCTTGAACCATGCTAAAACCATTATACCTGAATTTAAAATACATAAATAAGTGAACAGTGCTACGTAGTTGTCCTGTTCACCCCTGACAAGAAAAGGTGTAATGAAACCTCCAATTGTTGCCAGTATGGCTAATTCAAGCCGGTCATAATAAAGCGAAAGGGATACTGCAAATACAGTAATGAGCACCATGACACCAAACGCCGGTTTTTGACCAATAAGATGATACTGGTGAAATGCATAGGCGATCGTGAAATAAAATACAGTAAGTCCACCACCAACTAACACGGAACTGAAAGAACGATATGTATTCCTGATACGATGCGCAATACCGATCAATATTCCACCGGCTATGAGCCCGATGATAACACGACCGGTTTCATTTATCCAGTTTTTATCAATAGCAAATTTTACAAAAAAAGAAATTCCTAAAACCAATACAGCGATACCAACTTTGTTTAATAAATTCTCTCCAATAAATTTTTCAAGATCTGTTTCTGCTTTTAAAACAGGTTCAATTTTTTTTGCAGGTTCTTTTATTCCAGCACTAATTTTTTCCTTTTTTATTTCAGAAGCCTGAGGCGTAGGTTTTTTTATTTCCTGGGTAATTGCAGGTTTGGTTTCTTCCTTTGGTGGAGTTATAATGATGGGAGAGGGCGAAGCAGTTTTTTGTATTGGCTTCTCATCAATGCTTGTGGTTTTTACTTCTAATGGCTGCTTTAAATTCTTAATTTCTTTTGAAAGTCCGGTAATTTCCTCACTTAAATGTTTGATGCGGTCGTATAATGATTCAGTGAGTTTTGCTTGTTCCGCAGTACGGTTCAGGATCAGAACAAGAATAATAAAAGCGACGAGAGGAATAAGGATGAGCAGAATGATCAATCCAGTCATCTGAGTTGGGTTTGGTGAATAATTGCCGCGTAGAATTTAAATGATTAGCAGTAGAAAATCGGTGTGGCCGCAGCGTTTACATTTCAATATCTAAATATACCGGACAATGATCAGAATGCTTTACATCGGGAAAAATTTCCGCATACTTTAACTTGTTTTTTAGCGGATCTGTAACATTAATATAATCAATTCTCCAGCCTTTATTTTGTAGCCGCACAGTGGGAAATCGCTGGCTCCACCAGCTATACCTATGAGGCTCAGTGTGCAATTCACGGAAAGAGTCAGTCCAGCCGCTTTCAAAGAATTTATCCATCCATTTTCTTTCTTCTGGTAAAAAACCTGAAGAGTTTTTATTCCCTTTCGGATCGTGGATATCAATTTCTTTATGGGCAATATTGTAATCACCACACAAAACCAGCTTTGGATGTTTCTTTTTCAGCTCGTTTAGCCAGGTAAAAAATTCGTCAAGCCATTTATATTTAAAAGTTTGTCTTATGTCGCCGCTTGTCCCGGAAGGGAAATAAGCATTGATCAATTTTACGTCTTTAAAATCGAGTTGCATAATTCTTCCTTCATCATCACTTACTTTATGACCATTTCCCAGTTCAATTTTATCAGGCACTATTTTGGTAAACACAGCTACACCGCTGTATCCCTTTTTCTGTGCACTAAACCAATAATCATGATATCCTGCATCATTAAACAAGTTATGATCTACATTTTCTTTCGACGCTTTAGTTTCCTGCACGCAGATCACATCAGCCGGGTTTGTTTTCAACCAATCAAGAAAACCTTTTTTAAGTGCAGCTCTTATTCCATTTACATTATAAGAAATGATCCGCATAAAATAATTTAAATGTCAAGTTAAAAGGAATTGAATAAATATGTATAAAAGGATTATTTATTTTTAACACAAAGAAGAGCGAAATGAAACCAGAAGAGCATCTTATACCACCGAAGGCACATGTTTATCTTGATGGGCCAAAGAGCAGGGGATTTGAATTATCGTTTGCATTCAGAGTTTTCTGGCAATTTATAAATGGCTTCAGAAAACTTCATTTTATCGGTCCATGTATTACCGTGTTCGGTTCAGCAAGGTTTAATGAAACGCATAAATATTATATAGCAGCAAGAGAATTCGGGAAAAAGATAGCGGAACTTGGTCTTGTTACCATGACCGGTGGGGGTCCGGGTATTATGGAAGCTGCTAACCGTGGCGCATTTGAGACGGGAGGTATTTCCGTAGGGTGTAATATTCAATTGGCTTTTGAGCAAATGCCCAATCCCTATATGAACAAGTCGATCACATTTGAACATTTCTTTGTCCGGAAAGTTTTACTTGTAAAATATTCGTATGCCTTTATAATTATGCCGGGTGGTTTTGGTACGATGGATGAATTTTTTGAGACACTTACCCTTATACAAACAAAAACGATCACCCAATTTCCAATTGTATTGTTTGGCAAAGATTATTACAAAGAGCTTTGGGATGTGCTGGAGCATATGGCTGCAAACGGGTCGATCGCAAAAGAAGACCTTTCCCTGGTATTATTGACCGACGATGTAAACGAGGCGATGTTGCACATCCGCACCTATATCAGCACGAACTATAAGGTAAAGCCACGCAGACGGTCCATTTGGCTAATGGAGAAAAGATGATCTATTAAATGATTTATTATGACATTCACTGAAATATTGGGTTATTCCGCAGGGACGTTAACGGCGCTTAGCTTTTTACCACAAATAATTAAAACAATAAAAGAAAGAGCTGCAAAAAATGTTTCTTTGCTTACGTTTATTATCGCAACAGTTAACCAGGGGCTATGGATTGCTTATGGAAGCCTGAAAACTGATTGGGCGATTATCTTAACAAATACTATTGTACTTGCCATGTCATTAGTAATGATATTTTTAAAATTGAAATATAAAAAACGTGCAAATTAATACTGTTATTTTCGATCTCGGCGGAGTGCTAATTGACTGGAATCCGCGATATGTTTATCGTACCATTTTTAAAACCGAAGAAGAAATAGATTGGTTTTTTGAAAATGTAGCCACCCATGACTGGAACGAAAACCAGGATGCAGGCTATCCAATTGCAAAAGCAACCGAAGACCTGGTTGCACAACATCCTGAATGGGAAAAAGAAATAAAGGCGTATTATGGCAGGTGGACAGAGATGTTGGGTGGCCCTATAAAAGAAACCGTCGAAATATTCCATCAATTAAAACAAATACCTGGTTTAAAAACTTATGCTCTTACCAATTGGAGTGCAGAAACATTTCATATTGCTTTGGAGCGTTATGATTTTTTGCATTGGTTTGATGGCCGGGTGGTAAGCGGGGAGGAGAAGACAAGAAAACCGTTTCATGTTTTTTATCAAAAGTTATTGGATCGCTACAATGTAGACCCCGCAAAAACTATTTTCATTGATGATAATTTAAGGAATATTAAAGCTGCCGAAGAATTAGGAATTAAAGGAATTCATTATCACAATTCCGAACAATTGAAGAAAGATTTAATAAATCTTGGAGTTAATTTAGAAAAGTAGAGAATAATATTTATTTTTCCGAGCAAATAAATATTATGGACGAAACAAATTACGCTCAGTCGAGTGCAACCGGATTTTCTGAACAGCTAATTTCTGAAATTCAATTGGTCCCTGCTACGACCGGCCAGCGGTTTTTAAATTTTTTCATAGATAATTTGCTGATGCGTTTTGGCCTTAGTTTTCTTACAGGAGCTGGTGTTGGTGTTTTGTTAGGAGTATTATTTCCAGAATATATACTAAGATTGTCTGAAGGTCCCGAAAGTTTCGATTTGCTTTTATTTGCTTATTTAATCTGGATAGTAAATACTCTTTTATATTATTCTATTTGCGAAAAAGGATTTAAGGGCTACACATTGGGAAAATTAATTACAGGCACAAGAGCTATCCGTAACGACGGAAATGAATTGACATTCAAAGATGCATTCCTTCGTTCATTGTGTCGTCTGGTGCCATTCGAATGGCTTAGTGGTTTTGGTTACCCATGGCACGATACCTGGACAAGAACAATGGTAATCAAAGCAAGATAATACTACTTGAAAGAAATCAATTCTACTTCAAAGATCAAGGTGCTGTTTGGGCCTATCTCACGACTTATAGTTCTGTTACCATAAGCTAATTGAGGAGGAATGAATAATTTCCATTTACTTCCAACTGGCATCAATTGCAATGCTTCGGTCCATCCTTTGATAACTCCATTCAATGGAAAACTTGCGGGTTGCCCCCTTTTTACTGAGCTGTCAAACACTTCATTTTTTATAGTTGTGCCATGATAATGGCAGGTGACAGTATGGTGAGCTGAAGGTTTGGGTCCATCTCCTTGTTTTATAATTTCATATTGTAAACCGCTTGGTAGCGTTACCACGTTTTCTCTTTTTCCATTTTCAGCCAGGAATGTTTCGCCTGCTTTCAGGTTGTCGTTTTCTTTTTGTTGCATAAATGATCTTAGTTTATCTGACAATGACATAAATTAATTTTATTCCAATACCGGTCTCAACCATCTTGTCGCCTCTTCAATACTCATGCCTTTTCTTTTGGCATAATCTTCCAGTTGGTCCTGCATGATTTTTCCGACACCGAAATAATGACTTTGCGGATGTGCAATATACCAACCGCAAACCGAAGCCGGAGGATTCATCGCAAGGCTCTCGGTCAATTCAATTCCAATATTTTTCTGCGCATCTAAAAGATCAAACAATTTTATTTTTTCTGTATGATCGGGACAGGCTGGATATCCTGGAGCAGGGCGAATGCCTTTATATTTTTCTTTTATCAATTCTTCATTACTTAATGTTTCATCTGTGGCATAACCCCAATACTCCTTTCTCGTTTTTTCATGCAGGCATTCTGCAAATGCTTCTACCAAACGATCGGCAAGTATCTGCACCATGATCTTATTGTACTCATCATGTTCATCTGCAAATTTCTTCACCCATGTGCTGGCACCAAAAACACTTACTGCAAAGGCCCCAATAAAATCTTCACCGAGTTCTTTAGGTTTTATAAAATCTGCTAAAGAATAACTCGGTTGCCCAATAGCTTTTTTCAACTGTTGGCGAAGTGATTCCAGTTTAACCTCACCGTTTTTTGTTTGAAGAGTAACGGTATCTGCGTTATTACTTGTTGCGGGCCAAAAACCAATAACCCCGTTCGCAG
>CBFGXP010000085.1:0-15392 GCA_965652775.1 uncultured bacterium | reverse complement strand
AATGTATTGGGTGTGCATCCTGGGTTTCATTATACAATTCCCATATCTCTGTACTATTCAGTCCAGGATTCTCAGTCAGCTCATCGCGAAATCCAAGCATTCCATTTTCAACCGTTCCAAGAATGGGCATGATACGTCCGTATTCATCTTCAGTTTCAAATAAAATAAGTTTCCGGGGAGCGAGATCCGTTTGCAAGGGAGTGATCGGGGAGCGCAGCGTAGCCGGTAACGAAGTAAGCGGATAATTCATATCCAGCGGTTTGCTGACCCTGAATGCCATGATGCGGCCAGTTGTTTGCGGATCAACAGCCTCTCCTCTCGGATACGGAGATTTAGCATTATTCTTTAATATGATCGTTTGACCCCAAAGTGCAGGATCAGAAAAATCAAGTATGATATCTTTTCGTTCACCAGGTGCAATGAGCATTTGATTAACGGCATAAGGTGCATACAATAATCCCTGGTCGCTACCGATCTGGATAAATTGCTGACCCGATGAAAGAAATAAATTATAAAACCGGGAATCAGAACCATTCAGCAACCTGAAACGATATTGCCTCGGCTCTACTTCGAGCACCGGCCATGTCATACCGTTCACAAGAATAAAATCACCAAACACTTCGGGAAGCAGTCCTTGCTCGTCATCATCTTCTTCTGACAACGTGGGATAAAATAATTGTCCTGTCGGTGTAAACATCCTGTCCTGGATAGCTAAACCAAGATCATAGGGAGCGGCGGGAAGTTTACCTGTTGATTGCAGGTCTGCTTCATTATTATCAGTGATCAGATAATAACCAGCAAGACCGGCATATACATTAAGACGGGTAACACCCAACGCATGATCATGGTACCAGATAGTCGCTGCCTCCTGGTCATTGTCATAGTGATAGGGAGCAATATCTCCCTTGATAAATCCAGGGCCTTTACGTGCAAAGTTTGGTGTATACCAATTGTCGGGTAAGCCATCACTTGCTGATTCGGTATGACCGCCATGAACATGCGTGACGACCGGCACACCATAGCTCTGCCAGTTGGGATCATTGCCAAAAGCCCAGTCAATTGAGCGGTCAATCGGTAATAAATGTGGCAGTGGCTGATTGTTTTCATTCAAAAGTTTATTCTGCCAGAATATGTTAATGGGGACATCTTTCCGTGCAAGAATGCTTGGGCCGGGATAAGAACCATTATATCCCCACACCCTTGTATTGAGATGCTGTTGAGTTGCCGGGTCGATCAATCCAAGCCATTGATTAAACTGGGTAATATCAATTGTAAAAGTGCCGCCGATTCTTCCATCGATTATTGAGGGAACCGGCAGCGGATTTACAAATTGAGGCTGCGTTTTTGGATTCAGCAATTCTTGCGTATTTGCCGAAGGAAGACAACTAAAGAATGATATGAACCATGCCCAACCATTAATTAATGTAAAGATCTTTCTCATAAACAAAAATTTAAAGTTCATTGGAAAGATAACAACCACTTTTATGTGATAAGTTGAGATGAATCAAGGATTAATCTGAATCTCATCGTGCGGAAGCATGAGAAAGGCCCAAGAATTCTTGCGAATTCTAAAATTTACAACTATCAAAATAACTTTATGAGTCAAAAAGAACTTTGATTTTGTCCGCTACTTTTTTCAGCACTTCGAAGCCACAATGTTCAGATGATATCATTTCTTCTTCTCCCGAATAACTATTGATTTTCAATGCGTCGTATTTAATGACAAGGGTCACCCTGCAGATTAATCAAGATCATGTGCAAGAGTTCAAGTGAGAAGCAATTTTGTACCTGAAAAAATTTATAAACATGGAAACAGTACAGCAACTTTACAATCCAGGTTATGTTATACCTTCAAAAAAAACAATCATTTCTTACCCGGTTTATTTCCTGGTGTAAGAGCCAGGAAAAAGACAGATTACCATGGCTGGCAGTCATTATCGCAGGTCACGGATGCGTTCTTACTCCTATCACTTTATTTACAATAATCCTTGCAGGCAACAGTATGGTGTTTTGGAGTATGGCCATAGCCGCGATGGGAATGTCGCTTATAACAAACCTTGCAGCATTGCCGACTAAGATCACCATACCTGTTTTCTTTTTTAGTGTCTTGATTGACCTGGTGATAATTGTCAATTGTATTGTTATCGGCTTCAATATCTCAGCCACTTATATATAAACCTTACGACGATTGCTTTTCATGATCACTGTTAAAGCAATAAAAATGGCAACAACAATTTCATATTCAACACAACTTTCAGGAAAAGTTATGTTGACAAAAGCCCTTCTCGTCTGCGGTATTGTCTCTTCGTTACTGTATGTTGCCATGAACATTTTTATTCCGATGCAATGGGAAGGGTACAGTTGCGTCACTCAAACTATCAGTGAACTATCTGCGATAGACGCTCCGACGAGATCTCTCTGGGTTCCATTGGGGATTGTCTATGCGCTGCTTGCAGCCGCATTTGGTCTTGGAGTTTGGAAAGCGGCGGCTGGCAACCGTGAGCTAAAAATTGTTGGCGGATTTCTGTTTATTAACGGAATCATCAGTCTTTTCTGGCCTCCGATGCATCAGCGTGAAGTGCTGGCCGCAGGTGGAGGAACGATGACTGATACTATGCACATTGTTTTCTCAATAGTGACGGTTTTGCTTTTTATGCTTTCAATTGGATTTGGAGCAGTTGCATTTGGAAAAAGCTTCAGGTTTTATTCAATTGCGAGTCTCATTATTCTCGTAGTGTTTGGCATTTTGACCGCGATGCAGGCGCCGGACATGGAAGTAAATGGACCCACACCTTTGATGGGAGTTTGGGAACGCATCAATATCGGAGTTTACATATGTTGGATAGTTGTATTGGCCATCATCCTGTTGCGGAAGGAAAGCAAACAAGTATAAATTAACTGTGGCAATGTTTGTTAAGCAGAATAACCCGCACAAATATTGATACAAAAACGTAAGATGTCGGAAAATCAAGTTGCCGTAGCACCTTCATGCCCGAATAAATCAGGTGTTTTTGAGAAGAATTAATTTTGAGCAACTCAAAACGGTTTCAACATCTTGAGATCTTGCTTTGCCAATATCTTTTCACTGAGCATTTTCTTCACAATCTGTTTTTCAAATTGACCGGCAATGTAATTGCCAGATAAGCTAAAGGAGGTTGATTGAATAGTGCATTCAGCTTCAAGCGTACTGAGATTAAATAAAATTGCCTCCCAAAAGTAGTCGCTTTTCGGTGTCGAATTTTTATCCCTCAGATCGGCTTGAATGTTCTTATAGTTCCAAATGCGGTTATAATAATAAGTATCAGAATAAGTAAACGATCTCCGGGTTCGGAATTGCGCTTCCTTAGTTTTATCAATTAATGCCACGAGGATCACTGCATCAATGCCCTGGTTGCAGAGTTTCAGGTAAGTTTCCTGTTGGTCCAGGTTGGCGAGGCCTTTTGGCCCAAATTGATCCAGGGCAGATACCGCATCATAACCGATGGATTGCAGATCTGTTGCAACACTTTTCTCAATGCTGATCCGGATTGAATCGTTATCGTCTTTAATAACTCCCACTGTCATTATCCTACTATGACCGAGGGGAAAATGATGTTTGTTCGACGTGATAAGTATATACGGCGAAGAACATCCTGATAAAAAAACAGTAACGATGGTGATCGATAATAGTCTTAATTTTTTCATAATGAATTTGCGTATTTCATGGGAGCGCCAACAGTTGATGACGATTAAATTTTATACCTCAAAGATGTTATTTCAATACAGGATAGCGTATGATATCGGATCAAAGATGAATTGATCTACTACCATGGTCAATCATGACCAAAATCAATGGTTACTATGGAGGCCGCCTATTGCAAAAATTCAAACCAAATCCCTGATAACCACATTTAGCGTAAAAAATTGAATTTTGTCCGTTGAAGGTCACAAATTTGGAATTTGGAAGTGAGAAAATTCAAACTCCCCATTTATTTAGCTCTATTATGATGAAACAGAATCCGGAAGCCTATAGAAACTTTCGTCATATTTTTTGACTCTCTGAAGATGACTAATTTAGAGTTCGGATGTGACGATGAAATTCATTCTGGCCATAGATCATCAATGATCGGCGAAGGTTTTATAAAAAGTTTCTAAGTAAATTTAAATATGCAAAGAACCGCCATCATTCTTGCATGTTATTTTATTTGCATCAACGCCTTATCACAATCGCCTTTAACGGGCGGACAATATCCTTTTGTGCATTATACACCAAGAGAAGGTCTGGTAAATAACAAGGCAAGATTTATGTTCCAGGACAGCAAAGGAAAGCTATATATTGGAACGTTTGCAGGACTAAGTATATATGACGGTAGCCGGTTTACCAATTTTGATTATAATAATGGCTTAGCCAATCCACTGGTTAACGATGTTGTAGAAATGGGTGATGATTCCGTGTGGGTAATAGTCAATAGCCAGACAATAAATTATGTGGTAAATGGCAGGCTTAAAACCTTTACACCCGCGGATAGTTTTACTCCGGTTATAAATAAATTACTTAAATGCAGCGACGGCTACTATTATGCCATTACTGATGAAGGATTATTCAAATTGCAGGACAGGAGGTTTGTAAAAATGGATCTTTCAGGGCTGCCTGAAGGAAACGAGGCAATTTCACTGATTAAGGTGATTGAATTTGATAAGAAATTATTTATTGTTTCAGACCCTAATTATCAATTCAATGTCGGCAACCTCCTGGTTTATGATCTTATCAAAAAAAAATTGATCGCATATAAATTAGGAGTCAACACTGCCGCATTATTCAGTCCAACAGCGGACCAACTCTGGATCTCGTCTTACTCTAATTTTTATATTTTTGACGGCTTCGATGGAAGGGACATTTTACTAAAACCTTTTCCTTATTTAACTCAATTCCCAAAAGGTATTATACCCCGCGTTTTCTGCAAGGATCGTCAAAATAATCTTTGGATAGGAACCCTGGAAGGCGTCTATAAAATAAGTCCCAATGGCAATACCCTTCGTTTTACAAAAGAAAATGGATTGCCGATAGATTTTCAAACCTCTATTTTCCAGGACCAGGAAAATAATATGTGGTTTACAAATGAACACACAGGTCTTTGCAAACTGTCAAATCAGCAGCTGGTTTATTTTCCGGAATTCAAACCTGGTCTGACAGTAACAGATATTTCAGTAACTCCTTTTACTGATTCCGTCTGGCTATATGATGTTATTCATCGCGAGGCGTGGTTATCGCTCCCAGGCGGTGAGGCTAAAAAATTTTCATTTGAAGATCAAAAATTGGCTTATGGAAGATTCCTTGGAGCAAAAAAAGGATTTATAACAAGTGGCAATAAAATTTTTTCGTGGGATAAAATTTCAGGGACACACCTTAAACTAAAACCTTATTATACCGATCCTGACACTGTATACGGATTTACCGATGCTTCGTGGGATAACAACGGAGACCTTGTGGCGGCCACCACAAAAATTTTTGTTTTTACCAATAATAAAATCCTAAAGAGTTCAATTAATTACATGACTGATCAGTTTACGATCGATAAAAAGAACCGCATTTGGGTAGCGCCCAGAAGTAATCAATTAGTTTGTTTCGGGATCACGGGTCATGGCGATTCGGCTCATCTTACGCTGCTCAAGAAATTTGAGTCAATCACCACGAATAGCCCGCGATCGATCACGGTGGACAATGACGGAAATGTTTGGATCGGTACAAGAAACCAGGGGCTGTTTTATTTCTTACTGGATGGATTGGCAATAAAATCAGTGAAAAACATAACAACGAAAAATGGCCTGTCTGAGAATTTTATTGTCCGGCTTTTTTGTGATCGTGACAACAATATCTGGGCATGCAATCCTTCGGGTCTTGACAAAATAAGGATTGCTGATAATAATTTTTTGATTGAAAACGTCACAAAGAGTAACAATCTTTACTTGCCGACAGTAAAAGTTCTACAATCAGCAAATGGTACGATATGGATCTTGAGCAATGCTGGTATTGTTACTTACAATCCAACCAAGCCCCAGGTAACAGGTTGGAAACCTCATCTTGATTTCTTTGATATTGTATATAGCAACAAAGGGGAACAAGCTATCCCCCAAGACCGGGAGTTAAAACATTCTCAAAATAACCTTGCTTTTCATCTTTCAGCGCCAACTTATATTGACGAAAAACAAACAAGATTCAGCTACATGCTCGAAGGAAGCAGCAATGAAAACTGGAGTGAACCGACAACTCACTCGTCCATCAATTTCGTAAATCTGTCGCCGGGTGAATATACTCTAAAGGCAAAAGCTATTTTTCTGCATGGCTTATACCCCACGACAGAATCATCTTTTTCTTTCACCATCCTGCCGCCCTGGTGGTTAACATGGTGGTTTAAATCGATTGTCTCGGTGGTTGTGATTACGCTGACACTACTTGCCCTGAGGTCTTACATCAATCGTAAGCTTGCATTGCAAAGAATAGAACTTGAGAAAAAACAGGCCATCGAAAAAGAAAGGACCAGGATCGCTACTGATATGCATGATGATCTTGGTGCAGGTCTTTCTCAAATAAAATTTCTTAGTGAGGCCATTGGCATGAAACGACAAAAACATTTACCGATCGAAGAAGAGGTAAGCAGCATAAGAAGTTTTTCAGATGAAATGATCGACAAGATGGGTGAGATCGTTTGGGCGCTCAATGAAAAGAATGATACGCTAAGCGACCTGCTTTCCTATACAAGATCATATGCCGTGGAATACCTGGCGCAAAATGGCATCAAGGGTCATATAGAGGAACCGGAAATCATTCCACCGCTCAATGTAAGCGGCGAATTCAGAAGAAATATTTATTTGACCGTTAAAGAAGCGCTGCACAATATTGTAAAACATGCCCAGGCAAGTGATGTATGGATAAAAATTGATATCGACAGGTGGCTTGTCATAAAAATAAAGGATAATGGTATTGGCATAAACAACTCTTCCCGCAATCCTTTTGGAAATGGGATTGAAAGTATGAGAAACAGGATGAAAGAACTGAAAGGAAACTTTGACGCAGAGAGCAAAGAAGGTACAGTAATAACAATTACATCGCCCATAAATCATTAACTTTCGTCATATTGGCGATCACTTAACAGAAGAGTAATTTCGAATATGAGTATCTCTATAGCCATTGTTGAAGATCTCGATGTGGTAAGGAACGGATTAAAGGACTTCATTTCACTTAGCACCGATTTCCTGGTGGTGGGTTCGTTCAAAACAGGTGAAGAAGCACTCCAAAAACTACCCCAGATAAATCCGGATATCGTTATCATGGATATTAATTTGCCTGGTATGAACGGCATTGAATGTATTCGCCAGGTAAAAGACAAAAGCCCGTCCACTCAATTTATGATGTTCACGGTTTATGAAAATGATGATAAAGTATTTGAAGCCCTGAAAGCAGGCGCATCGGGTTACCTCTTAAAGAATACCGGACTTCTGCAAATTGCAGAATCTGTAAAAGAATTACATGAAGGTGGAAGTCCAATGAGTGCAAACATCGCCAGGAAAATGGTAAATCTTTTTCGCGACACAGATAAAAAAACTCCTTTTCTTGATCTATTGTCAAACAGGGAAAAAGAAATTTTACAACTACTCGCAAAAGGGTTGTTGTATAAAGAGATCGCTGAGCAGTTAAATATCACAACAGGTACAGTACGTATACATATTCATAAGATATACGAAAAGCTCCACGTACAAAACAGAACTGAAGCCATCAATAAAGCCTTTGGTAAATAAGCTACTCCTGCAATTAAAATTCTTAGAAACTTTCGTCATATATATACATACACATGTTTGTAGTAAACTCTTTGCTCATACCTAAATTATTCTTTGATAACATTTAGCGTCTTGAGCCCGTAATAGAAAAGCGGTACTACAAACAGGATCATCCGGGATAAACTTTAGTCATATTGACTTCGCTCCCTCTCAAACCTAATTTGCATACAGAAATTTTTTCTAAACCAAAATCATAAGATCATGTCCACTCCTCTTCAGCCGCAATCAGCATCGAACCGTGACAAAACCCTCGATATTCTTCGCGGTTTTGCATTGGCCGGTGTACTATTTATATTTTGTGTAAGCGATAATGCACCGGCTTCCGGCTATACAAATTCTTTTTTTGACGAAGTGTTGTCATGGTTTAAATGGATATTCATAGAAAGCCGCATGTATACCATGCTCATTATCATTTTTGGCATCGGCTTTCACTTGCAGCTGGAAAAAGCCAAACAACAAAATAAATCGCTGGTGCCTGCTTTTTCAAGACGGATCATTGGTCTGCTGGTCCTCGGCTTTATTCATGCGATAGTTTTAAGCACACGGGATATACTTATATTTTACGGAGCAGCGGGTGCAGTTCTGTTATTGGTTCGTAATGCCAGCGTAAAACAGTTGTTGTTATTCATGGGCCTGTTATTCTATGTGGTCGTACCTGTAATACAATATAATTTGCCGAATACCTGGCCGAAGGCCGCTGCATTAACAGAGCCTGATAACTATGTTGATTATTTGCAATACAACTGGCAGTTCTTTATATACTATCACCAGGTTTACGCTATTTACATTAATATGTTGTTCTGTTTTATGCTTGGTTTTATTTTAAGCAAGTCAGGTTTATTTGAGAAAATAAAGACGAGCAGGTTTTTAAGAAGCCAATTATTGATATTAACAATTGGCGCTGCCATTGTATGCATACCATTCTTCTATATCTGGGAGCCGGGTGCAGGCGATTTTTTGAGTGGCGTTACTGATAAAACAATCCGATTGCTAATAACACTTGCTTACAGAACATTTTACCAAATATGGATGATTCTTTCTGCCACGTTATTTGCTATCCTGTTGATAAACCTTTCATTAACAATTAAAGGAAAAAAAATCCTTTCGCCACTGGCTTCATTTGGACAAATGGCACTCAGCAATTACCTGGTACAATCTCTTATTCTTGTTCCTTATTTACTCATAACTGATAAGATCAAAGGTATCGGACCCACTGAAGGATTAGTAACATTTGTGATCGTACTGACATTACAACTGATATTGAGTCAATGGTGGATGTCACGGTATAATTTAGGGCCTTTTGAATGGCTGCTCCGTTCTTTCACCTACTGGAAGTGGCAACCAAATAGAAAAACTTCCAAAGAAGAATTAAGAATGCTTCGGCTTACTACAACAGCAATGTTGTAGTATCAATTCATAAATGATCAAAAACCTTTAACCATTAAAAACAAAAACAATGAAACAGTTATTTCAATTTCACAAACTGGGTAAACAATTGCTTTTACCAGTTGTCGTTTTCACATTTAGCTTAGCGGCTTCCGCCCAAGACTTTTCTCAGACATCACTTATTCAGTCAAGAGAAGTTGAACTTATTAAACCATACACGGAAGTGGAAGTGATCGGAGATGTAACGATCATTCTTACCAACAATCTCGAAGGAAAGGTCTTGTTTCGTGGAGATCCAAAAGAAGTGGAGGCCGTAAAAGCGACCATCAAAAACTGGAAATTGACCATCGATGCGCAGCGCAAGCGAAGCCGCAACAAATTCACGGTGTATTTGCCCGTTTCAACTCTCCGCTTGCTGATCACTTCAGGGAAAACTGAGGTACTTTCATCAGGGACGATCAAAGCTCACGACCTTGAGATCTTTTTGAACGGATCTTCCTTCGTATCCGTTCGTTACGACGGTAAGCTAAATATCGTTCCGGGACCAGGATTTGAACTGATCGAACCCGGTAACTTATCAAAACGATAATCCTCCGTAAAAATCAATTAGCAGCTCTGATGGTCACCCGGTAATTAAAGAAGTTATCGGGGAAGGAGCTGCTTTTCTAAAAAAAGTCATTGCACTCCGGTTTATTTCTTAAAAAACTATAACCATTTTATCTCATCAAAAAAGTTAACCAAATCATGAAACAGTTTTTTCTTTTCCTATTCGCAGGTTTGTATGTAAACATGTTTGCTACTGTAAGAACAGTAAGCAATATTCCCGGGACAACAGCGCAGTACACAACTATCCAGGCAGCCGTCAATGCTTCCGCCAGCGGTGATACTATTTATGTGCATGGTAGTCCCAATCAATACACGGGATTTACCATCACAGACAAGCGACTCGTAGTGATTGGTCCGGGTTGGTCGCCCATGCAAAGTTTCATGCCTGATCAGGCTACAGTCCTGGATATTACGATAAATGGGAGCGGCTCGTCTAACACTGAAATCCAGGGATTGAATATTGTTAGCGCTGTTACCATCACTTCGGCCAGTCATCCGAATAATCTTCGTTTTATAAGAAACCGGTTAACGTCGATTATTATGGGAACAGGCTCAGTAACTTATTCCGGTTATGTGATCGAAGGCAATTGGTTTATCAATTCAGGTCTTAACGTTGCGCAAAGTTGTTTCTTCACAAACTTCATTATCAGAAATAATGTTTTCTATGGCAATAGCGCCAGCACAAATATTTATGGTTTTTTCAATAGCATTTCTGTGATCATTGATCATAATCTTTTCTATGGCCCCAGTAGTGGATCAACAAATGTTTTTGGCGGTAATTGCCGCGGTTTGCTTATAACAAACAATATTTTTGTTCGCCGCAATGCTGCTGCAAATAATACAAATAGTGTATTCGATAAAAACATAACATTTAACGCAGGTGTAGATAATCCATGGGATGCTGCATACGGAAACTCTGGTAGTGGAAATATTGCCGGCCAGGATCCGCAGATGGCAGATCAAACTGCAGTGAACAATGGCACTAATAATCTCTTGCTGAATTTTACTATTGCAGCGGGCCCTGCAAATAATATCGGAACGGATGGCAAGGACCTTGGATTACTTTTCGATCCTACCGGCAGTCTTAACTGGACAAACAGCCGCATGAGCCGCCTGCCTTTTGTTTACAGCATGAATATTACCAATACAAATATTCCTGCCGGTGGCACATTAAGCGTGCAGGTTGAAGCAAGAAAAAATAATTGATCATTAAAGCGAAACAACTACTTAAACTATGAATCGGACTAAAATTACCGGACTTGTATTGATCATTACTGGTTGTGTATTATCAATTGTTGGAATAACACTATTATTTGTTAAAGGCAGTTCAATGATCCCTTTCATGTCAGTACCAGTGATGTTTTTTGGAATACTTCTCTGGCACAATGAAGAAAGAAATTCGTCCGTCACTGCTGATGAATAACTGTGACCTGCAATCCTGTTTAAGTTTAATACTTTATTTGATCGTTGCCGGCATTGCGCCCGGGCAGGCGGAACCTTGTTACCCATGAATTCTTATTGTTCATTATTAAAACAAATTGGTATGAAGAGAATATTCATGCTGTTGGCTATGGTGATTTCCTTAACAACAGTATTTTCTCAAAACATTATAAGGGGTGAATATTTTATTGATCTTGATCCCGGGCCTGGCAATGGAACAGCTATTCCAGCTGTTACCACGGGTGACATAGTGAATTTTTCCTTCGACATTTCTACATCTGGTTTAACTCCCGGTTTTCATTTCCTTAATACCCGGGTTGCCGATGCTGACGGCAAATGGAGCCGGTACGAGACAAGAATTTTTTATCTTTCATCTGCCCCTACAACAAACACAACAAATATTACCGGGGCCGAGTATTTTATTGATTCGGATACTGCTACCGGAAGTGGAATACCTATTAATATTGGTACTCCGGGATCGTTGGTGAATTTTACCGTACTTGTTCCTGCAGGACTTAGCCCGGGCTTTCATTCACTTGGTATCCGGGTGAGAGACCAGGAAGGAAAATGGAGCCTGTTTGAGGAAAGAAGTTTTTATTTATCAGGCGATGGACCGGATGCCCCACCAATTGTGGCTGCAGAATATTTTTATAATGTTGATCCGGGTATAGGAAACGCCTCGCCACTTGTTGTAAATCCAACTGGTAATATCATTACACAAACATTTTTAATCCCCGTTCCCGCCAGTTTATCCCAGGGCGAGCATGTTCTTGGCATCAGGGTAAAAAACCAGCAGGGTCACTGGAGTTTTTATGCAAAAGATACAATTACTGTCAGTAATAGTGCTACAATTTCATGTCCTTCAAATGTTGTGGTCGCCGCGCCAGGAGGTCAGTGCACAGCAGTAGTGAATAATATTGATCCAATTGTTGCCCCCGCAGGTACTTCTTATACCTATACTCTCACCGGCGCAACACTCGGGACAGGAACAGGCACTGCAAGCGGAAAAAATTTTAATGCAGGTGTTACAACAGTTACCTATGCTTTAAATAGTTCACCTTCGACCAACTGTTCATTCACCGTAACGGTTAATACAGATGTTACTCCGGTTATAAATCTTAATGCATCAGCAACGGATATTTGTCCAGGCCAGCAGGTAGTCTTCACTACTGTTCCATTTAACGGCGGTGCTACACCTTCTTACCAGTGGAAACTGAATGGTAATAATATTCCGGGTGCCACAAATTCAGCTTATCAAAGTACATCTTTGGCAAATGGAGACATAGTTTCAGTTATAATGACCTCTTCATTAAGCTGCGCTAATCCTCAGTCTGATTTGTCAAATGAAATTTTTATAACTGTAAGTAGTAGTGTTCCTGCAATGGTTAGTCTTGGTATGTCAGCAACAACGATCTGCACAGGGACACCTGTTAATTTCATTGCTACACCCACAAATGGCGGCACTTCGCCAACCTACCAATGGAAGTTGAATGGGAATATTATTCCCGGGGCTGCAGGCCCAACTTATCAAAGTTCTACGCTGGCAAATGGCGACCAGGTATCTGTTACAATGACGTCTTCACTTGCCTGTGCAAACCCGCAAACAGCTACGATGACTGGAATTGCGATGACAGTAACCCCGACACTGTCACCATCGGTATATCTTGAATCTCCGACAACTATTTGCGCCGGCGAGTTAGCAACTTTTTATGCAAGCCCGGGAAATGGTGGTACTACTCCCTCGTATCAATGGAAAGTGAATGGCAATAATGTGGGAAGTAATAGTAATACCTATTCGAGCTCTTCATTAAATAATGGCGATATCGTTACGGTAGTAATGACCTCATCACTAGGTTGCGCAAGTCCGCAATCAGCAACATCTGATCCTATTACGATGACGGTGCTGCCGTCCTCACCTGCAACCGTTAATATCAACGCATCATCAACTACGATCTGCCCTGGCACTTCTGTAACGTTTAATGTTACAGCAGTCACTATCGGGGCCAGTTATCAATGGCAGTTAAATGGAAATAATATTCCAGGTGCAACAGGTATGACTTATCAAAGTTCATCGTTGCAAAACGGAGATAAGATAAAAGTGATCATGACACAATCTTCACCTTGTTTGTCATCTTCCCAGGTTGCATCAAATGAAATAACAATGACAGTAGATTCGGCTCCAGCACCAACGGTAACTATAAGTGCGTCCGCAACTGCTGTTTGCTCTGGCCAAACTGTAACCTTTACAGCACTACCGAATAATGCGGGCAATAACCCTGTTTATGAATGGACATTAAATAATAATGCAGTCGGATCTAACAGTCCCACTTTCCAATGCTCCACATTAGTGAATGGTGATAATGTAAGAGTGACAATGGCTCCTTCACAAAGCTGCGGAACTAACACTCCTGTTGTTTCAAATACAATAACAATGACCGTGGGTGCTGATGTAACTCCATCAGTAACGATGAGCGCTGAAAATTCTACCGCCTGTACAGGAACATTAGCAATTTTTCATGCCTCTCCTATCAGCGGAGCAGGCAGTTCTCCAACTTATCAATGGAAACGTAATGGCGTCAACATCCCTGGCGCCACCAACTCAACATATCAAAGCTCATCGTTGCAAAACGGGGATGTGATCAGGGTCGCTATGACTTCATCATTAAGCTGCGCAAATCCTCAAACCGTTTTGTCACACGACAGTGTAACAATGATATTAAGTTCAATTCCATTAACACCTTCAGTAACAATTTCAGCATCTGTCACGGCTATTTGCCAGGGTCAAACTGTCTTGTTTACTGCAGTTCCAACAAATGGCGGTGAAGTGCCGGGCTATCAATGGAAGCTAAATGGAATAAATGTTGGAGATAATATTGATACGTTCTCAACAAATTCACTACAGCATGGTGATAAAGTAACGGTAGAAATGGCTACATCGGTGACTTGCTCTACCAATCCAACTGCTACCTCAGCTCCTGTGACGATGACGGTAACAACTGTAACAATATTCTATGCTGATCTCGACGGCGATGGTTATGGAAATGGTGCTTCAGGAGTTGCAGAAGCCTGCACCGCTCCGGCAGGATATGTATCAAACAGTTCAGATTGTAATGACGATAACGCATCCGTTCATCCGGGGGCAACAGAAATTTGCGGGAATAGTATTGATGACGATTGCGACGGGCAGGTGGATGAAACTTGTGGAAGTCCGGATAATGATGGTGATGGATACACAATAGCACAGGGAGATTGCAATGATAACAATGCATCAATAAACCCGGGCGCAACAGAAATATGCGGCAATGGCATTGATGATAATTGCAATGGAAGCGTTGATGAAAATTGTAATAATGAATTACCCGTATTGTTAGTTAAAACAAATCCTGTCAAAGAAGGTGATGCTGGGTACACCATCTTAAATGTTGAAGTAAAATTGGATAGTATCACCTTAAGCCCGGTATCTGTGAACTATACAACGAGCAACGCAAATGCAACCGCCGGGCTGGATTATGTTGCGACGAATGGTGTATTAACGATTCCTGCTGGTGCTGTATCCGGCTCAATACAAGTCAGGATCATTGGCGACCTGTTATCAGAACACAACGAAAGTTTTTGGATCAACTTCAGTAACCCTGTAAATGTTTTGTTAGGCGGCGATCCCCGCACCAGGATCATGATCATTGATGATGATAAAGGGAAGTCATCTATCGCTGCACATAATGCAGAAGTTATGAAGGAACAAGTGCCATTAAAAATTCCGACTGTCACCAAACGCAACCAGGTTTGGATGATACCACAGATCGGCAATTATGAAAATGAAGTGCTGATCATGAATGTACAGGGACAGGTGATAAACAGGTTTATCAATTATAAAAATCAAACTTCTGTCGGAAACGTTGCAACCGGTTTATACTTCTATCGAATAAGAATAACTGAAAACAACGGTCAACACAAGATTTACTCCGGCCGGTTGCTGATCACTGAATAAAAAAATAAATTTTGGGGGCGGTTTATGGTGTCGGGTCTTGCTTTTGCAAGACCCTTTCTTATGAAATAGATCACATATAAAAAGGCTCAAAAAGAGCCTTTTATGTACCGGGGAGCAGACTTGAACTGCCGACCTCTGGGTTATGAATCCAGTGCTC
>CBFGXP010000084.1:0-15563 GCA_965652775.1 uncultured bacterium | reverse complement strand
GCAAAGTCATATTTATTCTCTGCTCTGCAAATTGCTGCTGTAAGAATGATCATATTCCCGGCTTCCTCGACTGGCATATCCTCTGGATAAGTTTGCCCATTCGCTAAAGGATATGTTCCCAGGTCATGAGCAGGAAATGGCTTTGTCCATTTACCGCTTTCACTATAATACATAAGTGGCTCAACCATTCCTTTCAATAAAGCAGGATTATAGATCAATGTTAGCGGCGCTGAAGGATAAGTGACATCAACAGTCCAGATAGAACCATTGCTGAAGTTTTCTTTCTGTGGAAATAAGATCTCATTGTTTTGCCCTCTTACCAATTTATGCGCAGCCAAAGACTGGCGATAAGCCAGTACACAAAGTTTTGCATAGGTTTCGCCACCTGCCTTTACTGCATCATCCCAAAGTTGTTTATCAAAGTTGCTACAACGCTGAGCAATTGACTTGTATTCATCCAACGACGCTTTTATCATTCGTTCTGCGGATGCAAAATTTCCCTTCCACCACGCCTCCAAATTTTTCCCAAAGTATTGGATAGAATAAAGATCGTCGTAGGCGAGTAATATAGTTCTGGCAAAGGGTTTTTCATTTACCTTACCGCAATCGATCTTCAATCTAAAAGCCTCCGTATCATCTGTTACATGGTTGGCATCCTTTGGACTCGGAGGTCGCTTTGCAGATGATTGCGGGAATTCAACACGTGGCTCAGTAATTAACCCCAAATAAAAAAAGCCCCAATCTATTCTCACATCGTCTCCTTTTCTTTTTAAGACCTGTTGTTCTTTTGTACCGATTTTTTGAAAAGTGAGATGTTCTCCTCTATAAAAGCTCACATCTACTTTTTGCGAGATTTTGTTTTTTGCAATGCTCGTGGAAGCATTAAAAAATAATTCGACATCATGTTGTTTACTATCATTTGAATTTACACTAAAAGTTATAAAGCTGATCGGTCTTGAATACAGATCGAGATCATTCATCAATAATGGTGAAAGAAATGTTACTGACAGGTCTACCGGCCCGCATTGAAATTCATATTTTGTTTGTGTAGCTGTTATTTCCACCGATTGCTGAACTCCCTGCTGAACAGGCTTAGGCGGTAGACGATCATACAAACCGGCATCGATGTAAGCCTGGCCGCCGGTGTTTTCGCAGTACATTGCCAACACATTCTTTCCTTTTTGTAATTTCTGTTGAATGGATTTTGTCAACTCTATTTCCTTATTTCCTGAACAACATCCTGCCGTATATATCTTTTCGCCGTTAAGATATATTTCTACGTTGTCATCATACTTGGCTTTTAAGATCATTTCATTAACCGTTGTGGCTTGCCAATCAAAGGTCCTCCTGATCCATATTTCCCTGCTGGTCCAAAGAGTTTTCGGATCTGCTTCTTTGGTTCCGAATAATCCCTTACCTGTTTGCCATTTTGAATCATCATATTGGACGGAAGTCCAATCACCAGTCGGTCTCGCTTCTGTATACTGACTACTGTACGATGAATCTTCTGACCATGGCACTATAGTTTTATATTCCCTCGCCGGCTCCCCTAGAAATTTATACGCCTGGCCATCTACGCTGATCATTCCAATCAATGAATGGTCTTTACCAGTCCAATGTTTAGTTGTGCTTTCATTCAGCTTGTCTGTAAAACTCCAGATGCTGAAATAAGGATCATGAACAACGAGTGGATATGCCGGGGCTTTATTTACTTGTGAGAAAGAACTTAAAAGTAAAAAGTGAAAAGTAAAAAGTGAAAAACACTTCCTGGTATTCCTTTTAATCCATTCAATATTCATGTTAATCATGGTTCTATTTTACTGAAAATTTATAAACTGTAATGTGCTGATAAGTATCACCAGGTTTAAGAATGGTATTTGGAAAAGCAGGTTGATTTGGGGAATCAGGAAAATGTTGTGTTTCCAAACAAAGACCGGCATGCTTCACGTACTTCATTCCGCCTCTTGTGTGCTGCAACGTACCATTTAAAAAGTTGCCGCTATAGAATTGTATTCCCGGCTCGGTGGTATACACTTCCATAAACCTCCCGCTTGGTTCATGATATAAAGAAGCAACCATGTCAAACCTGTTCTCTGGTTTTTGAAACACCCAGTTATGGTCATAACCCCCTGCAACTTGCGCAATATCTTTCCCTATTTTTTTTGCAGACGTAAAATCCATCTCATTGCCTTTAACAGTATCAATTCTTCCTGTAGGTATCAACTTACTATTTACCGGGGTGTACTGTTGGGCTCTTAGCATCAACTCATGATCAAGAATTGTAGAATCAGTGCCCGCCGATAAATTAAAATAACAATGATTGGTAAGATTTACAGGTGTTGGCTTATCCGTTGTGGCAGTGTATTCGATCTTTAGCGCATTATCTTTTGTTAGCGTGTAAACAACTTCCGTATGAAGATTGCCCGGATATCCTTCTTCCATGTCTTTACTGTCGTACGAAAACTTTATGGAGGAAATGCTGTCGGTATTGATATCACTTGCCTTCCAAACTCGTTTATCAAACCCTTTTAAGCCACCATGCAAACTGTTTCCATCATTATTGGCAGCTAACGTATATTCTCTTCCATCCAATGTAAATTTTGCATTTGCAATCCGGTTGGCATAACGACCAACCAGGCATCCAAAATAAGGATTGCCTGTTTGCAAATAGCCGCTTAATGAATCGAACCCCAGTACAACATTCCCCTGCTTGCCATTTTTATCAGGAACGATAATATCTGTAACGGTTCCTCCGTAATTCAATATTTTCACTATCATCCCAGAAGGATTGGTCAATGTATATTGAACTACTTTTTCACCGTCCACTTCACCGTAACTGTCTTCAGCCACGGAAAATTTTGTATAAGGCAACCCGACATCAGGTTTATCAGTTTTCTTTTCTTCTTCTTTGTTCATGAGCTTACAACTTAAAATCAAAACAAATAGCAAACATACCATTAATGACTTTTTCATATTTTATTTTTTACACCCTTTAGGGGCTGGGGGTTTAATAATTCAATTTTACATCAGTTATCTTCGTCGGCAACCAAACCTGCATTTCATTCTTTCCCCTGTTTGCCCACGTATAATATGGTATAGCAATGATTTTTTTCTTTTCTGTTTTTAATGACAAGCCATCTTCACCAACAGTGATCACGGGAACTTCAGCAGTTAACGCCTTTACCGGCTCATCAACAACTTTATAGTCTGTAGTTTCAAATTTCGTGTTTTGTGGAATGATAACATTCCATGCTTTACCATTATTATCTGCGCCTTCAATGCAATATACGATCGGGCCACGCTGAATTGCTATTCGTCCCTTATCCTGTTTCAACTCCTCTCTTGCTATAACCTTGTTTGTTTGCATGGGCAAAGTATATTCTACCACGTCACCTTTTTTCCATTCACGATTAATAATAATGTAACCATTTTCCATTCTTAACGATTCATCTTTCCCATTTACTTTGAGATAAATTATAGCAGAGCCGAAATCCGAAAAATCGTACAATTTATTTGTAGATGTTTGACCCTGTGCCCAACCTGGAATGCGGAGGTATAGATTAAATTTTGAATTTTTCACCGGATCAATAGTCAATTTCATGTTTCCATCCCATGGATAATTTGTTTGCATTTTCACTCCCACATTTCCATTCTTCAATGGAATTGTCGTGTTGCTACCGACAAACAAATTCACATAAATGGCATCATCACTTTTTGCATAAACGTAGTCACCCAGCGATGCGATCATTCTTGCAATGTTTGCAGGACAGCATGCAGTACCAAACCATTCTCTTCTATAATGCTGACCACGACTTGCCAAAGGATTGCCATAAAAAAACCGATCACCACTTAAACTCAACCCATCCAGCGCTCCGTTATATAAACTTCTTTCAAGCACATCAATATATTCAGCATTTCCTGTCATTGAGTTCATCCGCTGGTTCCAGAAAACCATTCCAACACTTGCACAGGTCTCGCAATAGGCTTGCTCATTCGGCAGGTCATAATCAATAGAAAATCCTTCATTGCTCCCCGCTGAACCAATTCCCCCGGTAATATACATATTGCGATAAACAACATCTTCCCAAACGGTCCGCATCGCTTTCATATAACCTGCATCACCGGTTTGGGCAGCTACATCCGCAGCGCCTGTGTACATATACATAGCACGAACCGCATGACCTGTAATTTCCTTTTGTTCCTTTACTGGCAATACATCCTGTGCATACGCGGTATCTTTCCAATCGGTCCATGTATAACCCTTTGCTAATTTTTTTCCACGTTCGCTCAATAACCAATCAGCCAGCTTCAGGTATTTTTCATTCTTTGTTACCTTATATAATTTCACCAATGCTAATTCCAATTCCTGGTGACCAGTCACCCAATGACGTTTGCCGGGGCCAAACAATGCATCAAAATGATCAGCCCATTTAATACAAACATCCAACAACTTTCTTTTCCCTGTTGCATTAAAATATGCCACACCAGCTTCGATCATATGCCCGGCATTATAATCTTCATGCATGCTCATGTCCGTGTAACGATTCTCCAATCCTTTCAACGTATACCATGTGTTGAGATAACCATCCGGTTGTTGCGCCGCAGCGATCTTTTCGATCCATTCATCGCATTTCTTTTCCATCTCAGGACTCGGATGCGTTTTTAGTGAATAGGCCATTGCTTCCAGGGCTTTGAACACATCGCTGTCATCATAAAAAATGCCTTCATGTGGCTCGCCCTTTTTTCTTGCCACCTTTTCAAAATTTTTTATTCGTGGAGTCGCGACCTCGGTTTGATAAATACATGCAGCCAGCGTCTTCGTCGCCACCTTATCGATCTTTGGCTTCCAGAAATCATCGGTAATGTTTACCTGTGAAAAACTTACGGGCTCAATTTTCTGGAGTTTAGTTTGAGAAAAGGTTTTTACGGAAAAGGTAGCGGCGATAAATATGAAATATATTTTTTTCATTTAGTCGGCTTTTGAATTACTATTAAACTTTGTTGCGTCGCACTCTTGTACTACAACAATTCTATTCATCTTTTTTCCACCCCAATTCGTAAAGTTCTTTAAATCGAATTACTTCCCCCGCCAGCGGGGGACCATGCACACTCCGCTATTGCATCATTAAACCTCTGCAACTCTGAATGGTTTCACCTCAATTGTTTTCCAAACACCACGGGTAATGTAAGGCTCATTATCATACCATTTCTGAAAATCGCTCCCCGATTCGAATTGAACGATCATAATTGAACCACGCATATTACCATCATCATCCAACATCGCTCCACCAATAACGAAGTTGCCATTTTCTTTCAACTCCTTTGCCCCTGCAAGATGAAGAGATCTGACTTCTTTTCTTCTGCTCAATGCTTCATCATCTTTTCCGTCCTGTGCAATTATCAAATATTGTTTCATACGCTGAAATAAGAAATTTCCAAATAAGTTGTCATTGCGCAGGGCATGCCGCCTTTAGGAGGTTTGGGTTTATACTACCTGGAACCCATAAGCATACGGATCATCATCCTTATCTATTGAGATCGTGTTGTATCCGTAAATTTTAGCCCAACCTTCAATTCCCGGACGAATAGCCGGCTTGCCATTTACCATTAACTCCTCCTCAATTGTGCCGTTGAATTTACTGCCAATTATACTTTCATGAACAAATAAATCTCCTTTTTTCAATTTTCCTTTTGCATACCATTGGGCCATTCTTGCACTTGTTCCTGTGCCACATGGACTGCGGTCAATTGCTTTATCTCCATAAAAAACTGCATTACGGGCTGTTGAGGAATTATCAATCACTGCTCCCGTCCAAAGAATGTGAGAACATCCATTGATCGTTGGATCGTCAGGATGAACGAACTCATATTTAGCATTTATGTTATTGCGCAATTCTCTTGCCCATGCAATTAATTTATCGGCGGGATAATGTTCAAGTCCTTTAAAGTTTTTTTGAACATCAACAATTGCATAAAAATTTCCCCCATAAGAAACGTCGATCACCAACTCGCCAAGTTCAGGACAATCTGCTGTAATCCCTTCCTTATCCAAAAAAGCAGGAACGTTTGTTAATTTAACACTGGATACTTTATTTCCTTCTTGTTTGTAGCCGATATTAACAAGACCTGCCGGGGCTTCCATCTTTATTGTACCGGGAATTTTCGGCGTTATTAATCCTTCTTCTATGGCAATCGTAATCGTTCCGATGGTACCATGACCGCACATCGGAAGGCAGCCACTTGTCTCGATAAACAACACGGCAAAATCATTTTGCGGATCGTGTGGTGGATATAAAATACTTCCACTCATCATATCATGCCCTCGCGGCTCAAACATTAATCCTTTTCTTACCCAATCATATTCGTTTAAAAAGTGCTGCCTTTTTTCACTCATGGTATTTCCTTTCAGCTCGGGGCCTCCTTCAGCAACAAGTCTTACAGGATTACCACAAGTATGTGCATCAATACAATGAAATATCGAACCCCCTAATCCCCTAAAGGAGGGTCTTTGAAGAGACTTTGTAATTGGTTTCGTTTTTATTTCCAAAATTTCCTCACAGCGCTTTTAATAAAGATAATCGCGGTTCTATCTGAATAGTGAAATATCATCCAATACATATACGCCCCTGCCATATGTACCTATCACTAATTTTTTATCCCTGGGATGAATAAACATATCATTCACTGAGACAGCCGCCGGAATATTTGCATTCAAGGCCACCCAAGTCTTGCCCCGATGAGAACTTATATAAGCACCCATATCTGTTCCGCAAAAAATAATATCAGGACGATCGGGATGTTCAATAATTACATTGACCGGCGATTCAGGTAGATTACCTGCAACCGCGATCCATGTCGAGCCAAAATCATCTGAACGATAAACATAAGGTGTGTGATTATCCTGGCGACGATCATTCAACACGACATAAACACGAGCCGGGTCATGAACAGAAGCAGTGATCTTTGCAACATGTTTATTAAACGGGAGACCCTTCGTTATTTCTCTCCAGGCAACACCATCATTTTTTGTCAACCATACCCGACCGTCATCCGTACCAGCATAAAGAATACCTTGCTTATCCCCTTCTGCAATTGCGGTTATGGCCTGGTGATAGATCAGATAAGGATAAATACCTTTTGCCGCATCTTTGTTATAAGAAAGATCAGGGCTTATTCTTTCCCAGTTACCTCCTTCATCTGTTGACTTATACAAGTGTTGTAGTCCATGATATATTGTCTTATTATCAAACTTACTCAGTAATGTACCAGCAAGCCATTCACCACGCAATGAATCAATACGACCCACATCGAATGAACTCATTCTCTTTACTCCTTCACGTCTTGGTTTACTCATATCAGTTTTCATCAACCTGCCATAATATGTAGATGAATAAACAATGTCAGGATTTACCGGGTCAATCTGTACTTGTGTTCCTTCGCCGCCAGGTGCCATGCGCCATGGACGAAGTGTGGTATCCGGTTCTTTCCCAAAAATATTTGTCACATTCCCGCTCATTGTTCCTTCGTCCTGCACAGCTCCAAAAACATTAAAAGGAGTTTTCATATCATAAGTAACAGTATAGAATTGAGTGGTTGGAATTTTATCAAAAAAGTTTTTCCATTTAACACCACCATTATATGTCAGCGTAATACCGCCATCATTACCAACAACAATTCGATCGGGATCCGCTTCATCAAACCACATTGCGTGATTATCGCCATGCGTCCAGTCGCTGGTGGTATCAGATGCCTGCCAGTTCTTCCATGTTTTACCGCCATCACGACTAATTGCTTTTGACACACCAAATGCATATACTTCATTTTCATCCTTAGGATCAACAAGGATCTGTCCAAATACCCAACCATAAGTGCCGGAAAAAGGGGTAAAAAAATCATGTATCTCTGCCTGCTTCTGCCAGGTTTCACCTTTATCATCACTCCTGTAAATAGCGCCGCCAATTACGACTTTCTGCACTTTTCTTTCATAGCTATCCGTTTCATTTGGCTTCGGATCCCTTTTTTTATTATGATCATCAACAAATGCATACAATACATTTGGATTTGACTTCGCAACCGCAATGCCGATCCTCCCTGTAAACTTTGTATCAGGCAATCCCTTTACAATTTTTTTCCAGGTCTTGCCACCATCTGTTGATTTATAGATATAATCACCATCTTCCGGCATGGGATCGCTCCATCTTCTTCTTATCCGGTTCCAGAATGAAGCATACAAAGTATATGGATCAGAAGGATCCATTACGAGATCTATACAACCACTTTTTTCGCTTTCAAACAGGATCTTTTTCCATGTCTTTCCGCCGTCGCTTGTTTGGTAGACACCACGATCGCTATTATAGGTCCATTCGTTGCCGCTTGCGGCCACATAAACAATGTTTGGATTCTTTGGATGAACAATAATTCTTGCAATTGTTCCTGAATTTTCCAGACCAATATGCTTGAAAGTTTTGCCTGCATCATTTGATTTGTACATCCCTATACCCGGCAAGGAAGCGCGGAAGATATTCGCTTCACCGGTTCCTACATATAAAATGTTTTTATCAGATGGAGCTAAAGCTATATCACCAATGGACTGGGTTGCTTCATTATCAAAAATCGGTTTCCAGGTTTTGCCTGCATCTTCTGTTTTCCATAAACCACCTGTTGCGAATGCAGCGTAAATAATATTAGGATCGCCGGTAATGCCTTCAACATCGGTGCTCCTGCCACTTCTATTATCGGGGCCGATCAATCGCCATTCCAGGTTTTTATGCGGGGATTGTGCCAGCATCTGCTTTTGTTTAGTAAATGCAGAAAGTTTTTGTGCCCCGGTTGTTGGTTTGTTTTGTTGAGCAAATAAAGAAATTGGCAGTAGTAGTAAGGCAAGTTTTCTCATATTATATTTTTTGGCTAAGAGAATAAATGAGCGAAAGAGTTGGAAGTAAATTTCTCTTTGCCTCCTTTTCTCTTTTGAATTCTTTGTTTACTTTTTCAATTCATTGTTTACTGTTCTCCATATGTTTAAAGGATTTTCATCCTTCAGTTCATCAGGCAATAATTCATTTGGCCAGTTCTGAAAACAAATTGGTCTTGCAAACCTTTTAATTCCATCAGCACCAACACTCGTAAACCTTGAATCGGTTGTGGCAGGAAATGGTCCTCCATGATGCATGCTTAAGCAAACTTCAACGCCAGTGGGTACTCCATTTAAAATAAATCTTCCGCAAATATTTTTTACTGCTTCAACTAATGCCTCATTATTCTTTATATCTGTCTCAGTTGCCATTAATGTTGTTGTAAGCTGACCTTCCAGGTGTTTTGCCACTTCAGTCATTTCATCGATGTCAGTGCAGCGAATTATCAATGAATATGGTCCAAAAACTTCTTTATGTAAAATTGGATTCGCTAAAAAAGCCCGGCCTGATGCTGAAGCAATAGTTGGTGTTCCCTGGTTGATGATAGGTTCTGTGTCGGAAACAGCAATTACTTCAACATCTTCCTGTGCAAGTGCATTGGCCCTGTTCTCAACATAGTTTTTAAAAATCCCGGAATGCAACATTTCACCCGGTGAAACTTTTTTTATTTCTTCTTTCAATGCTGCAACAAAAATGTCAAGGTACATGTTTTGAATACCGATGATAAGTCCCGGGTTGGTGCAAAATTGTCCAACACCAAGGGTTATCGAGCCTGCGAACATTTTTGCCATATCCAGTCCTGCCTCTTGCATTTTCTCCGGTAAAAGAAAAACCGGGTTAACACTTCCCATTTCTGAAAAAACAGGGATTGGTTCTTTGCGCTGATTGGCCCAATCGAATAATTGCTTGCCTCCATTAAATGACCCTGTGAAGCCAACTGCTTTCGTTTGCGGGTGCATCACTAACGCTTCGCCGACTTCAAATGAACTGCCGTGTACATGAGCAAAGATCCCTTTGGGCATGTCGCACAACTTTACAGCGTTTAAAATAGCATTGGCAACTATTTCACTTGTTTCAGGATGCGCGGGATGAGCTTTCACAATAACAGGGCAACCTGCCGCAAAGGCGCACGCAACATCACCACCAGCCGTGGAATATGCAAAAGGAAAATTCGAAGAACCAAAAACTACAACCGGGCCAAGTGGCACCAGCATTTTTCTTACATCCGGTTTAGGGGGATTTTTATCCGTTATCGCTGTATCAATTCTTGCTTCCAACCACTCTCCTCGTTCACATGCTTCAGCATAAGAATTCAGCTGAAATATTGTCCTTGCCCGTTCATTTCTTAACCTTGCTTCAGGCAGGTTCGTTTCCTTCATTGCGACAGGGATCAGATCGTCGCAGGAATTTTCAAGTTCGAAAGCGATGGCCCGCATGAAATTTGCGCGGTGCTTTAAACTCATTTTTCTATAAATATGAAATGCAGTCCATGACTGTTGCATCACTTCATTGATCTCATCAATTGTTGCATCTTTAAACATCGGATAAAATTATTTGTTATTCAAATAGTCGGCCTTGAAGAAATACCATCATTAATGATCTTCAAAACCCGCTCTCTTTCCTCACCAGTCAAAGTTAACCTCGGAGCCCTTACGTATTCACTTCCAATGCCGGTTTGTTTGGCTGCCAGTTTAATATACTGTACAAGCTTTGAATGAATGTCCAATTCAAGCAATGGCATGAACCACCGGTAGATCTTTGTTGCTTCATCTATCTTACCCGCTTTAACCAAATTATAAATAGCTGTGGTTTCCTTTGGAAATGCATCGACTAAGCCCGCCACCCAACCATCGGCGCCGAGACATAGCTCTTCCATCGCAAGTGTATCAACACCACATAAAACTTTTATCCGGTCACCAAAACGATTTTTCATCCGTGTAAGGTTTGTTACATCCCTTGAGCTTTCTTTAAGTGCAGTTATATTATCACATTCGATCAATTGATCAAACATTTCGGGTCTTGTGTCAATTTTATAATCCGGAGGATTGTTATAGATCATTACAGGCAGATCAGTTGATTTGGCAACTGCCTTAAAATAGGTGATCGTTTCCCTGTCATCAGTTTTATATCGCATCGGTGGCAATAACATTATGCCGTCAGCGCCCCATCTTCTTGCATTAGCAACCTGGCGTATCGCGTCTTTCGTAGTAGATTCTGCAATATTTAAAATCACAGGAATGTCTTCGTTCAGGTATTCCACAGAAAACTCTACCATCTCTTCTTTCTCTTTTTCTGTAATGGTGCTGGCTTCTCCTAATGAACCACCTATGATAATTCCATGAACTCCTGCTGCCACCTGGGCAGCAAGATTCTTTTCGTACATATCCAGGTCAAGTTCTTCCTTCTCATTAAAGGGTGTAAGCAAAGCCGGGAAAACTCCTTTCCATTCAAATGACATATTGTTTGGTTTTATACAAAGCTAAAGGCTGCTGTTAAATATGACTTCCCCGCTTTTAATCCAAACTGATACTATTTTAGCCACTTTTGTATCATTGGGATTTATTTTAAACTAATTTAGTACAATGGATGCCATCTCACATATTTACCAAAATAAAAATTACAGATGAAAGTCGTTCCTTTCCAGATACCTAAAAATACGCAAGAAGCGTTTCGTGTCCAGGTGGATGAACTTCCATATCTCTACAATCACCTTCACCAGCATCATGAGATCCAGTTGACTGTTATCAAAGAAAGCAATGGTACACTTATCGCAGGGGACTATGTAGGCCCATTTCATGCAGGCGATGTATTTGTCATTGGCGGAAATCAACCACATGTTTTCAGAAATGATGAAAAATTTTTCAGAAATAGATCAATTGCTGTAGCCATCACTATTTTTTTTGATGAAACAACATTAGGGGAAAATTTCTGGCTATTAGAAGAAATGAAACCCTTGCAACAATTTCTGAAAAACAGCTCGGGCGGATTCAGGATAACAGGAAAGAAGAAAAAACTTCTCGCCGAAAATTTATTCTCAATTGTCACCGCAAAGGGTATCGACAAGCTTATTATTTTTCTTGAGATCTTAAAACACCTTGGAACCCGAAAAGAAATGCAGCCGTTGGCCAAACCAATTATACAGCGCAACATTAAATCTTATGATGGCAACCGGTTGAATAAAGTGATCGAATTCACATTTAAAGAATTTCAGCGACCTATCACGTTAAATGAAGTGGCTGCCCTGTCCAATCTCACACCCGAGGCATTTTGTAAGTATTTTAAAACACGAACAAGGAAGACTTATATTAGTTTTCTTAATGAGATCAGGATCAACCATGCCTGCCGCCTGCTCACAGAAGAAAAAAGCATTTCCGGAATTTGTTATGATTGTGGGTTTACCAATCTTTCCAATTTTAACCGCATATTTAAAAAAATCAAACAGTTGTCACCCGGCGAATGGCGGAGGATAAATGCCAACTAGAATTTAACACCCGCTTCCAACTCTTTGCATCAATTTTGCGACTTAATTAGACTATGAAGCAGTTTTTTCTTCTCGCTATCTTTATTTCCGTAGCTTTTTTAAGCAATGCTCAAAAAATAGATAGCATTTTTTTCCATCTTTATACTGATAGCCTGAAAAAGGGAACCCATAATTATATAAACGTGGATGGCAAACTCGCTGATGGAAAATGGAAACCACTTTCGGCCAAAGAAATTACTTTTAGTTCGACTTATGGCATTTTCGAAGGAAATGAATTAATACTTCCTGATACACCGACGGTTGAAAAGCTGACAATTAAGGCTGTTTTGAAATCAAACCCTTCTACCTGGAGAGAAGTAACGGTTTGGATCAAGAAAAAGCCAGATGATGAAATGCTGCCGAGCTCTGACGACGTCTTGAAAAACAGAAATCAGAAAACCGGCAAATCAAAACGCGGTAATTAATTTACAACTTTACAAATTCACTCTTTGCGACTGCACGCATCCCCTTATCTTTGCGGCGGCAGGTCTTACACGACCAGCTCCTGCCGAACCTCCCCAGGGCCGGAAGGCAGCAAGGATAGGCGGTTGTAGCGGTGCGATGTGAGGAGCCTGCCATTTTTTTTACTCCTAACTTCTAAAGGGGAATTTGGTTAACTCTCTTTTAATTATCTTGCAGCCCTTAAATTGAATTTTGATTTTTTTGTAACCAGGAAAAGAATTTCTATAAAGCTTTTGTTGCGTCGCACATTTCAGGGTTCAGTTCTTTATTCAACAATTTTTATTTACTAAATTTTCCCAGGCTGAAGGGTGCCGAACTAAGTTCCCCCTTTAGGGGGACAGGGGGCAGCATGAAATTTTTTATTGACACAGCTAATCTTGCTCAAATCAAAGAAGCAAATGAACTCGGAATCCTGGATGGCGTAACGACCAATCCTTCATTAATGGCCAAAGAAGGGATAAAAGGGAATGACGCTGTTATGGCCCACTATAAAACCATTTGTGAAATGGTAAATGGCGATATCAGCGCCGAAGTAATCTCCACCGATTTTAAAGGAATAGTTGAAGAGGGAAAAAAACTCGCAGCTATTCATAAAAACATTGTTGTGAAAGTGCCCATGATTAAAGATGGCGTAAAAGCCATTAAGTGGTTTACAGATAATGGCATTCGTACAAATTGTACACTTTGTTTTTCTGCGGGACAGGCTATCCTTGCAGCCAAAGCAGGTGCCGCTTATATATCTCCTTTTATCGGCCGGATCGATGATAGTGGATGGGATGGCGTACAATTGATTGAACAAATCGTTCAGATCTATTCAATTCAAGGATACAAAACCGAAGTGCTTGCTGCTTCAATTCGTAATCCTAACCATATTGTTCAATGTGCCCAGGCCGGCGCAGATGTTTGTACCTGCCCTCTTGAATCGATTCTTGGTTTGTTAAAACATCCGCTTACAGATATCGGTCTTGCCAAGTTTTTAGAAGATGCCAAGAAAATGTGATCGTGAAGGGTGAATAGGTGCGACCTTGTCTATTGTCAATCTATCTTTCAAGCAACGAATTGATCCTACTAAACCCGATCAGTTCATCAGATCTGCCACCAAAGGGACGGTAATAAACCAAGACAAGATATACATTTTCTGTACTTGGATAATTTCCTTCAGTGTTTTCAAAACTCATAGGCTCGTTTGATTTCCTTACAGGAACCGTTACGTAAGAATAATCATAGAAGCCCTGTTTTAGCAAAAGCGTTTTTTCATACGCCCCTCTTTCCGCATTAAACTCCATTTTAGAATTTTCATCGATCGTATAAAGGGTTAGTTCACCAAAAATATGAATGTCACGTTCTGGATACTGAAGGTTGTTGGGAGGGAAAAAGCTAAAATGAACATAGGTGTAATCAGACTGCCAGAAAGGATTTACCTTATCCGTAGTTTCAATCGTATAAAGACCATTCATATCACGATAATAATGATAGATCTGTTGCTTTCTTTCAGTATCAGGTTTTACATATACATCGGTACGGGTTGGTTGTTTATCGAGCCGTTGCATCCGTTCACTCATCAGGCGAATGCTTCGCAGATCGATCCATCGCCATTCTTTACCTGCAGGAAAGGAATTTGTGTTTTCATCACTGTATTCAAAATAATTTCCACGATAAATGGTGGGACGTTGTAAATAAGTGGCCGTTGGCCAGGCATAGTTTTGTAACATCACAACCTGTACTTCCTGCTGGTTAAAAACATTTAATATAGGATTTAGATTAACTGCTACCTGCAATTTTTGATGGGTTCTGAAAAGTGTCCCACTATATGGTTGCATTACAGTTCCACTGATCGAAGATTTAACATCTACCACCAAAAACCGTTTTGTAAAAACCAGCTTCGAGGTATCGCCGTCAATAAAGACTTTTAATAAATAGTTTCCGGATCGGGACGGCATACAATTCTTATCCGGAAGTCTTGCATAATAATTTGTATACCGGGTAAACGCAATCGAAGAATTTCGATAAGTGGTGATGCGAATATTCTGAAACCCTTTTATGTAATCAAAGACATGAAGATTAGAAGGTGTCCAGTCAGCATCGCATAACTGGAAACTATAATAATAGTTTTTAAAGTCTGCGTCCAGGTCATCGAAATAGAGATCTAGATCATCAAGACTGTTAAGCCTTATAATAGGATAGCTGTAAGGATCTGAAGCCTTATGTAGCCTGACTGAGCGAACATTCGATTTATAGATATGATCAGGCAACTGGCTTTTTGCAGCCAGGGTAACTGACAAAAGAAAAATCAAAATTGAATGTTTCATTGGGATTGCATAAGTAAAACCGGAAATTGACCACATTATTGTGAAATTATGACGAAAAAGAGGATAAATCTTTTTCTACTGTTACTTTTGACAGACAAATTTTGATCCTTGGACGTTGCAGGCTTTATAGCAAATAGAATAGCATTTAACCGCCAGAATTCCTTTTCACGATTTATTATCAGGCTTTCGGTTACCGCCACTATTATCAGTGTTGCGGTAATGATCGTGGCGCTGGCGCTTGTAAACGGTTTCCAGGAAACAGTTAGCAATAAAGTATTCAGCTTTTCGGGGCATATCAGGGTTCAGTACAAACAAGCACTCAGGGGGCCGGTTACCGAAGAGATCCCGATCGAAAGAAGT
>CBFGXP010000083.1:0-15705 GCA_965652775.1 uncultured bacterium | reverse complement strand
AGAATCCTTTTACCATGCAGGAAAAAGTAAATGAGCTAAAAGTGATAACAAAAAAGCCACTCGAAGCATCTGAAGAAGAAATGAAGCAAAACCCTAGAGCAAGAAGTGCAAAACTGAGGGTAGTAGAAAAAGTAATGATGGTGTGATGGGTGAATGTTCTCCCGATAGCTATCGGGAGGTGAATTGTGAAAATGATTTGGAGCCAGCGACGCAAATCTTTTCAACTTCTTTACGTCCGCCTTAAGCGGATCAACCACAGTAGTTCTTATCAACACATAAAGGGTATAAATCCAATTTCTTTGAAACTCCGTGCCACCCGGATCTGATCAGGGTGGCACGGTTAAACCAAACCAGTACCCGTGTCACAGTTCTAAACCGTGGCGCGGATTAAACAGCATGCAGGAACAAGAAAATATCAAAGAGCGGGAATCAAGACTTGACTGGAAGCGCTGGTTGAATTATCAATCACTCGTCCGTCAGGTGCCTTTCTTTTTATTTCTCGCCGCATTAGCAGTGATTTATATATATAATGGTCACTATGCTGACAAAACCATTCGCAACATTAACCGAACTGCGAAAGAGGTGAAGGAGTTGCAATGGGAATATAAAACTGTAAAAAGTGAAGTGATGTTTCAAAGCAAACAAAGTGAATTGGTGAAAGCTGTAGAGCCATTAGGATTAAAGGAATTGACAGAAGCGCCGGTTGTATTAAATACTCAGGCAAACGTGAAAGGTGAAAAGTGAAATGAAGTTTTTCATGCTTGACGTTTCACATTTCACGAACAGAAGATGAATAGAATTACAGAAAGTACAAGAGTGTGACGCAACAGGCGATCATCCGCCTAAGGCGGACTGAAGCTGGTATCAAAATAAACAACTAAAGAATTCAGAAGAGTCGTGGAAGTAAAACGTGACATACTGTGGAGAGTGTACCTCAGTTTTATCGGCATAGTGGTACTGAGCCTGTTGGTCCTCGGCAGGGCTTTCTATATTCAGCAGGTACAGGGCAGCTACTGGAGAAGCATGAGTGATAGTTTACACCAGCGAATTGTAGACATTGATGCAGGACGTGGCACTATCTATAGCGAAGATGGACAGATGTTAAGCACTTCGCTACCTACTTTTGATATTTACATTGATTTTATGGCCGATGGCCTTCGTGAGAAAAACGGGAAACGCTTCAAAGAAAATATTGATTCATTCTCGAAGGCTCTGGCAAATTTTTTCCATGATAAATCTGCTGCAACCTATAAAGCGGAATTACAAAAAGCATATAAAAAGAAGGATCGCTACTTCCCGCTAAAAAAGAAGTTACAATTTGAAGACTATAAAATCTTCCGCGAATTTCCGTTGGCAAGATTAGGAAGAAACAGAAGTGGTGTGATAGTGGAAGAAAATAGTAAGCGGTTAATGCCTTATCAAACGTTGGCTACGCGTACCATTGGTCTGTCGAGGGAATATGTTGCCAGTAACGGTAAAACAAAAAAGCAAAACGTTGGTCTTGAAAAAAGCTATGATAGTTTACTGACTGGTCAAAAAGGCCAACGGCTTGTTCGTTTCATTGCAGGTGGAGTGCCTGTGCCGGTTGATGGCTACCAGATAGAACCTGAAAATGGAAAGGATGTTATTACAACACTGGACGTAAACATACAGGACATTGCTTCTACCGCTTTGATGAAAAAGATGATTGAGTGTGAAGGACAGTATGGAACTGCGATAGTGATGGAAACCAAAACAGGAAAGATCAAGGCAATTGCAAATCTGGGAAGGCAAAGGGATGGAAGTTACTTTGAGGATGATAACTATGCCCTTCGTGTAACTGAGCCTGGTTCAACAATAAAACTTGCTACACTTTTATCTGTTCTTGAAAGTGGAAACTCAACTCCCGATGACCTTGTTGAAGTAGGAACTGCAGGTCAAATGGTGGTTGGACCAAGAAATGTAAATGATGCTGAAAGATCACCAAAAGCTGTACTCACAGTTAAAGAATGTTTTGCGCATAGTTCGAATGTCGGCATGAGCAAACTAGCTTATAAAGCATTTGGAAATAATCCAAAGAAATTCAAAGAATATCTGCACGATTATTTATTGGATGTAAAGTCACCCGTTGATCTGACAGATATACCAAAACCGCAGCTTGCCTCATTTGAAAAAAATGCAGGTGGTACAATGAATATGATCACGATGAGCTTTGGCTATGCCATCCAGGTGAGCCCTTTACAAACGCTTACACTTTACAATGGAATTGCCAACGATGGTAAGATGATGAAACCATATCTGGTAAACCGAATAGTAAGAGATGGCATTCCTTATCGTGAATTTCAGCCAACAGTGCTGGATGAAAGCATTTGCAAACCGTCAGTAGTAAAAGCTGCCAAACAAAGCATGGAAATGGTGATAACAGAGGGAACGGGTAAACCCGCCTTCAAAGACATGCCATTTGCAGTTGCAGGCAAAACAGGAACGGCTCACGTGGCAGATGGTAATATTAAATACCATGATATGGTTTACCAGGCCTCATTTGTTGGATATTTTCCGGCAAATGATCCGGTTTACAGCTGCATCGTTGTTGTTCGTACAAAACCACATGCAGCGTTACATTATGGCGGACAAATAGCCGCACCAGTTTTCCGTGAAATAGCGATCAAATTGTATGCAATGTATATCGACCAAAAGACCGGTCCAACCTACGAAGTGAAGAGGGATAGTTTGAATTATTTCTATGCAGGTAACAGCGGGGATATAAAAGAAGTTTTCAAAACATTGAATGTTGAGTATAGCGATTCTGTAAGGCAATCACAGTGGGGAAATGTGACAGCAACAAATTATCAGCCGGTAATAAAAGAAATAAATGTAAGCAAGGCTATTATGCCCAATATAAAAGGCATGGGTTTAAAAGATGTTGTTTACCTGCTTGAAAATATGGGATTGAAAGTAAAGGCAAATGGAAAAGGAAAAGTGATGATACAATCGATCCAGGCAGGAACGGCTTTAACAAGAGGCATGACTGTTTATGTTGAATTAGGATAAACGTTTAATGTGAAGCTAAGTGATATTCTATATAAAGTAAGTATCAGGTCGGTTGTGGGAAGTACGGATATAGATGTAAAAGATGTTCAGATTGATTCAAGGAAAATAACGAAAGGCTCTTTATTTATTGCTGTTCGGGGTGCTGCTGCTGATGGTCATCTTTTTATCGAAAATGCAACAGAAGCAGGAGCAGTTGTAATTGTTTGCGAAAAGTTACCTGCTGAAAAAAAGGACGGAGTGGTGTACGTGCAGGTAGAGGATAGTGCCGAGGCTGCAGGTTATATCGCAACGAACTTTTTTGAACAGCCTTCAGCGAAAATGAAAGTGATAGGAGTGACCGGAACAAATGGCAAAACAACTATTGCGACATTATTATATAAGCTCTTTACATCGTTGGGATATAAATGCGGATTGTTAAGCACTGTAGAAAATCGTATCGGCGAAAAAATATTGGCTGCTACGCATACTACTCCGGATGCTGTAAGCCTGAACGCTTTGCTGAAACAAATGGCTGGTGAAGGATGTACTCATGTTTTCATGGAAAATAGTTCACATGCCATTCATCAGCATCGAAGCACAGGGTTAAAGTTTGCAGGTGGCGTTTTCAGCAACATCACACATGATCATCTTGATTATCACAAAACGTTTGATGAATATATCAGGGTGAAAAAATCATTCTTCGATTCATTATCATCAGATGCGTTTGCTGTAAGCAATGCAGATGATAAAAGAGGAATGGTGATGCTGCAGAATACAAATGCAAAAAAATATTTCTACAGTTTAAGAACCATTGCTGATTTCAAAGGAAAGATCCTTGATAACAGTTTAACAGGTTTAATGATGACAGTGAATGATACTGAAGTTCATTTCAGGTTGATCGGTGAGTTCAATGCGTATAATCTTCTTGCGGTTTATGGAACAGCAATATGTATGGGAGAAGATAAACAGGAAGTGTTGAGATGTTTAAGTGTGTTGACCGGTGCCGAAGGTCGATTTGATTATATGGTCTCATTAAAGGATCGAGTGATCGCAATTGTTGATTATGCGCATACACCGGATGCCCTGTTGAATGTGCTGGCAACAATAAAAAAACTTAGAAAAGGGAACGAGCAGGTTTTGACAGTGGTCGGTTGCGGCGGTGACAGGGATAAAACAAAAAGACCAATAATGGCAGAAGTTGCATGTGAGCATAGCGATAAAGTGATCCTGACTAGTGACAATCCCAGGAGCGAAGACCCGGTACAGATCATTAAGGATATGGAAGACGGAGTAAGCATAGTGTCAAAAAAGAAATGTATCTCAATAGTTGATAGAAAAGAAGCAATCAAAACCGCAGTGAGTTTAGCGAAGTCAGAGGATATAATACTTGTTGCCGGAAAAGGACACGAGAAGTACCAGGAGATAAAAGGAGTAAGAAATCATTTTGACGATAAAGAAGTTGTGAGAGAGATGTTTGAATTGTTGAACAGGTGAAACGTGGAAGGTAAAAAGTGAAACGAAGGTGTATTACGTTTGACGTTTGACATTTCACGTTGCGAAGCAGAATAGTGAACAGGAAATACAAGAGTGCGACGCAACGGTAGCTAAATAAGAATTACTTGGACGGTAATCATAAATAAGATGATCATCATGTGAGGATGATCGAAAGAAAAACCAAGCCTTCTCTTATTCCTCTCCGCTCATAGCGGAGAGGTTAGGAGAGGCGAAAACCTGAGACCAACAATGCTATACCATTTGTTTGAATGGTTTGAAAAAAATGACATCGAGTTTCCCGGAAGCGGGATACTCGATTTTATTTCTTTCCGTGTAGTGCTGGCAATGTTACTCTCGTTGCTTATCACATTGGTCTTTGGAAAACGATTGATCAATATTCTAAAAAGAAGATTGGGAGATGAAACGGTCAGAGACCTTGGGCTGGCAGGCGAGCAACAAAAGAAAGGCACCCCAACAATGGGTGGAATAATAATCATTCTCGGAATAGTCGTACCGACTCTGCTCTTTGCAAGACTGGATACAATATATATTATACTGATGCTTATTGCTACAGTGTGGCTTGGAATAATCGGTTTCATTGATGATTATTTGAAACTGAGAGCTAAACGAATTGCACATGAGCAGGGCGTAGCCTATAAAAAAGGTGACAAGGATGGTTTGGCAGGATGGTTTAAAATTCTGGGACAAGTAGGTCTAGGGATCTTTGTCGGTGCCACGCTTTATTTTAATGCAGATGTAAGAATTTGGAGAGAATACCAGGGCACGCCACCGGCAGATGACCCGAGTGTATTTTGTAAGACTATCAATAACCGTCAAAAGTGTTTTGTAGAAACTAAAGTTCCAATTACAACCATCCCATTTGTAAAGAGTCATGAGTTTAACTATTCCAAGTTATTGCCGGAAAGTTGGCGGGATTATACCTGGTTACTTTATATACTCATTGTCATCTTTATTATCACTGCAGTTTCGAATGGTGCTAATATCACTGATGGATTGGATGGATTAGCAACAGGCACATCTGCACTGATCGGCGTATGTCTCGGAATTTTTGCCTATGCAAGTGGCAATCTCTATTTCGCAGATTATCTCAATATCATGTATATCCCGGGCCTCGGTGAACTTTCTGTTTTTATTGCAGCAATGATAGGTGCCTGTATTGGTTTCTTATGGTATAATTCTTACCCGGCACAGGTATTCATGGGAGATACCGGAAGTTTAACGCTGGGAGGCATCATCGCATCGATTGCAATTATTGTTCATAAAGAATTATTGATACCAATTTTCTGTGGAGTGTTTTTCGTGGAATTGCTGAGTGTTATGATACAGGTAAGTTATTTCAAATACACAAAAAGAAAATTCGGAGTTGGAAAAAGGATCTTTCTCATGAGCCCCCTGCATCATCATTACCAGAAGCAAGGGTATCATGAGGCGAAGATCGCGACGAGATTTTGGATCGCAACCGTGCTTTGTGTACTGCTGAGTATTGCAACATTGAAATTGAGATAGTGAGTGGTGATTTGTGAATGGTGAGTGACGAAGTTAAAGTTAACTCACAACTGACCACTGACAACTCACAATACTATTATTGAAAAACCGCCCCCGATTCAACCCCTAAGAAACTAAACCCAAAAGTCCAGACCAGATTGTGGTGCAGAACAAACAGAACTAATGCTTGTGAAGAACCAAATTCCGTACAACCATGAATGAAGACAATGAACAAGAAACTTGTCATACTCGGTGGGGGTGAAAGTGGTGTCGGTGCCGCTTTGCTGGCAAAACAAAAAGGGTATGACGTGCTTCTTTCGGATGGAAGTTCTTTGAAAGAGATCTATCGTAACGAGTTGCTGGATGCCGGAATTGAATTTGAAGAGGGCCGGCACACTGAAGAAAAAATTCTCAATGCTGGTGAAGTAGTGAAGAGCCCGGGTATCTCGGAAAAGAATGAGATGGTGAAAAAGATAAGGGCAAAAGAAATTGAGATCATCAGTGAAATAGAACTGGCTTATCGCTTCAAAGGCAACAGTAAGATCATTGGCATCACCGGCAGCAATGGAAAAACGACGACGACTGCATTGACCTATCATATCTGCAAAACAGCAGGACTTGACTGTGCAATGGTCGGCAATATCGGTTTTTCATTTGCAAGACAAGTTGCGACAGATCCCAAACCGCTGTATGTAGCAGAGATCAGCAGTTTTCAATTGGATGATATCAAAACATTCAGACCTGATGTGGCGATACTCACCAATATTACGGAAGATCATCTGGACCGCTACGAATACAAGTTTGAGAATTATATACAAAGCAAGTTCCGTATTACTATGAACCAAACAGCAAATGATCATTTCATTTACTGCCTGGATGATGAAGTAACTATGAAATATTTAAACAAGTTCAATATTCAATCAAAACAACTGCCAATTAGCATGAAAAAAGAACCACTGAACGGAGCATTTATCAAAGACGGGGACATGTATGTAAGAACAGGAAACGATTACGTAAGCATGAGTGTCTATGATTTTGCATTAAAAGGGATCCATAACCAATATAACACGATGGCCGCATGTGTAGCAGCATCAACGTTGGAGCTAAGAAAGGAAAAGATACGCGAAGCCGTTACCACTTTTCAAAGTCTTGAGCATAGAATGGAACCCGTGGCAACGATCCGCGGCGTAGAGTTCATCAACGATAGCAAAGCAACGAATGTAAATAGTACATGGTATGCATTGGAAAGTATGAACAAGCCCACTATCCTCATCCTTGGCGGGGTTGACAAAGGCAATGATTATTCACTGATCACTGAGTTAGTAAAAGAAAAAGTAAAAGCGATCATTTGTCTTGGTACGGATAATCGCAAGATCCATGAGGCATTTGGAAATATCACAAGCACGATAGTGAATACAGGCAGTGCACAGGAAGCCGTACATGCTGCTTTTCATTTTGCCGAAAAAGGTGATGTGGTTTTATTAAGCCCGGCGTGTGCAAGTTTTGATCTGTTTAAAAACTATGAAGACAGGGGCAACCAATTTAAAAAGGCGGTAAGAGAATTATAAACCCTAGTCTCCCTAAAGGGGAGACTTAGCTCGGGTTTTCATTTTGAAGGCCAAAAGTTCTTTTAGATAAATAAATGAATTGCTACAGGCTTTAGCCTGTGGAGATATAAAGTAAAAATAAATCTAAAATCCCCTTTTAGGGGATAGACGTATATGACCGAAGCATTAAACATACAACACCAGATCAGAAATTTTAGCCAACGCACCAAAGGTGATAAAGTGATCTGGGCCTTGGTTATCTTATTGGTTCTGGCATCACTGCTTGTGGTTTATAGCGCCACAGGTTCCTTGGCGTATAAGTTATACAGAGGCAATACTGAAGTTTACCTGTTCAAGCAAATTGCCTTTATAACAATTGGAATGGCTGTTATATATTTTGCTCATCGTGTTAATTATACCATTTGGTCAAAAGTTGCTTACTTCCTCTTTTTAATTTCGATCCCGCTTCTTATCTACACATTATTCTTTGGTGTTCGTATGAATGAAGGAAGTCGCTGGATCCGCCTGCCGATCATAAATATGACAATGCAGACCTCCGATCTTGCAAAGCTTGCTTTGTTCATGTATGTTTCAAGACAAATAAGCAAAAGGCAAAATGTAATTAAAGATTTTAAACAAGGCTTTTTGCCATTAATTATTCCGGTTGGAATTGTTTGTGCATTGATAGCACCAGCAAATCTTTCTACAGCACTGTTGCTAGGTGCCAGCTGCCTGCTTTTGTTTTTTATTGGCAGAGCAAATACAAAACATTTATTGATAACCGTTGGTATTGCCTGCATTCCAATCGTGATGTTGATAATAGCGGCCGTCGTTCGTCATAACGCTGACGGCGATGAATTAACTGGTTCGAAAAAAACATCCTCAGGATTATTTGCAAGGGCAGATACCTGGATCAATCGTGTTGAAGGGTTCATATATGGAAGTAAACAAGCAATTGACGATGATGCTTACCAGGTAACACAGGCAAAGATCGCAATTGCAAAAGGTGGTTTGATGGGTGTTGGTCCCGGCAATAGCACTCAAAGGGATTTTTTACCCCAGGCATATAATGATTTCATTTATCCAATTATCATGGAGGAATATGGATTGATAGGCGGTGCGTTTATATTGTTTATCTATCTCGTGTTCTTGTGGCGAAGTATCAGGATTTTCAAACGCTGTCCTTATGCATTCGGTGCATTCCTTGCCCTGGGACTCAGTTTTACATTGGTAATCCAGGCAGTAGCAAACATGGCGGTAAGTGTAAACTTATTTCCGGTAACGGGAGTTACACTTCCATTAGTGAGTATGGGTGGCAGTAGTTTTCTGTTTACATGTTTCGCAATTGGTATCATACTAAGTGTTGCAAGAAATGTAGAGCAGTTGGAAGGAAAAAAAGAAATGGTCAGTGAGTAAAAGAATAATTATAGCAGGAGGCGGCACCGGCGGACATATTTTCCCCGCCATCGCAATTGCTAATGCTTTGAAAAAAAAAGATAGTTCTATAGAAATATTATTTGTTGGCGCCAGGGATAAGATGGAAATGGAAAAAGTGCCGTTGGCCGGATTTAAAATAATAGGATTGGACATAGCAGGATTCAACAGAAGCTCTTTGATAAAAAATATTGGTTTGCCTTTCAAGATCATTAAAAGTTATTTCCAGGCAAGAAAGATAATGAGTGAGTTCAAACCGGATGTGGTTGTCGGTGTTGGCGGTTATGCAAGTTTTCCAATGTTGCAGCTTGCCCAGCAAAAAAATATTCCAACAGTGATCCAGGAGCAAAACTCGTTTGCAGGAAGAACGAATATGATACTGGGAAAAAAAGCAAAGAGAATTTGCGTGGCTTATGAAGGGATGGAAAAATTTTTTCCCAGAGAAAAGATCGTAATGACCGGTAATCCTGTAAGATCTGCCATTTCAAGATCATTAGTAACAAAGACGGAAGGTCATAATTTTTTCCAGTTGCATTTGCATAGAAAAACTGTTTTTGTGGTTGGAGGTAGTCTTGGTGCAAAATCTATCAATGAAGCAGTTGATGAACGGCTGGATGACATACTGCATGCAGGGTTACAGTTGATCTGGCAAACCGGCAAGCCCTACCTGGCAAAGGCAAGAGAAAGGGTAGCTGGTAAACCTGGAGTTTGGGTAAATGATTTTATTACCAAGATGGAATATGCGTACGCAGCCAGTGACATAGTGATCTCAAGAGCAGGAGCTATTGCTATTGCAGAATTATGCGTGATGAAAAAACCTGTATTGTTTGTGCCTTTTCCATACGCAGCAGAAGATCATCAAACAGTGAATGCAATGAGCCTGGTAAATAAACATGCAGCATTGATAGTAAAGGATAGCGAAGCAAAAGACAAATTGGTATCGATGATCATTGACCTGGCAAAAGATGATGCCAGGCAAAGCGAGTTAAAAAATAATATTAGCGCGTTAGCAATAACAGACGCAGATAATAGAATAGCAGAGGAGATCTTGAATTTAATAAAGTGATTTGACGGGTTCCAGGAAAGTTCAAATACTGTCCTTATGAATCCCCCTTCGGGGGGCTATGAAGAAAGAAGATTTTAAAGTATGAAAGTGATCTATTTTATCGGGATTGGTGGAATTGGGATGAGTGCCTTAGCAAGATACTTTCATTCAAAGGGTGCAACGGTGAGTGGGTATGACAAAACCCCAAGTTCTTTAACAGCGGAGCTGGAGCAAGAAGGTATGAGTATTCATTACGAAGAAAATCTCGATTTGATTCCAAAGGATGCTGAACTGATTGTATACACACCAGCGGTTCCAAAGGATCACAAAGAGTTGGTGTATTACCAGGATCATGGATATAGAGTAGTAAAGCGAAGCGATGTTTTACAGATAGCAACAGAAAGTTCTTTTAATATATGTATAGCCGGTACACATGGCAAGACGACAATTACAACGATGGTTGCTCATTTGTTGCGGCATACAGGTTATGGTTGTAATGCATTTCTTGGTGGCATTTCAGTGAATTATGGAACTAATTTTTGGCCACAGGCGCCCGCGGCGAGCAGTGAAAGAAATGTAAGTGTCGTTGAAGCCGATGAGTATGACAGAAGTTTTTTGAAATTAAGTCCTGATATAGCGATCATAACCGCGATGGATCCTGATCACCTTGATATCTATGGAACCGCTGAAGCAATGGAACAAGCATTTATCGATTTCAGCAGTAAAATAAAAGAAGGTGGTTTATTAATAAGGAAGTTTGGATTAAAGCGGGCAAAGGATCTTAAAGGAGCAAGGCATCTGACTTATAGCGTTCAAAATAATAATGCAGACGCACATGCCGAGAATATAAAAATGATAAATGGGAGTTATGAGTTTGATGTTGTAATAAAGGGTAAGAGATCCGATAGCTATCGGATTGAAAATGTGAGATTGAATATTGGAGGGATGCACAATGTAGAGAATGCAGTAGCAGCAATAACAGTAGCAAGTTCTTTAAATATTGATGAAGCAAAGATCAAAGCGGCGGCAGCAGATTTCAAAGGGGTGAAAAGAAGATTTGAGTATATCATAAAAACTGATGCATTGGTCTTTATTGACGATTATGCACATCATCCTGAAGAATTGAGAGCATTGATCAGTGGGGCGAAGTCTTTGTTCAGTGGAAAAAAATGTACCGTGATATTTCAACCGCATTTGTACACAAGAACAAGAGACCTGGCAGACGGATTTGCGGAAGTGCTGGATATGGCGGATGAAGTGATACTGTTGCCCATTTATCCTGCAAGAGAATTGCCAATCGCAGGGGTAAACAGTGAAATGATCTTAGCAAAAATGAAAAGCAAGAATAAAAAGGTTTTAGATAAAGAAGAATTGAAAGCGTGGATAGCAAAGGATTTCAAAAAGGAAGATAAGGTTTTAGTAACGGCAGGTGCGGGGGATATCGATCTACTGATAGATCCAATAAAACAAATTTTGAAATAGCGAAATAGTTTTTTTGTGAATACAAAAGCGACAATACGGAAAATATTATTTGTGATGCTCTGGGTTTGCATCGCCGGTGGAATGCTGAGCCTATTGATTGCCGCAATCGGCAAGAAGAACAGGGAGGACTGTACTGATTACACTATTGCGATCAAAGGGGCAGATGAGAATTATTTTATCGACAAAGACGATGTCAATAAGCTGCTCAGATCAGGGGCTGGTTTTGAACTCAAAGGAAAAAAGATAAAAGAAATTAACCTTAAAAAGCTTGAACAACTTTTAAGAGACAATGTTTGGATCCGCAAAGCCGAAATGTGGTTTGATAATCGTAATGTCCTGCATGTTGAAGTTTACGAAAGGGAACCTATTGCAAGAATTTTTACTACAGCCGGAAATACATTTTATATCGATAGTATAAAGAAGAAGCTACCTCTTTCTGCTAAAAGAAGTGCGATGGTTCCGGTGTTCACAGGCTTTCCTGATAGAAAGGGGTACTCGAGAAAAGATAGTCTTTTACTGGATGATGTAAAAAATATAGCAACATATATAAAGAACGATGCTTTTTGGATGAGCCAGGTAGCACAAATAGATATTACGCCAGATAGAAATTTTGAGTTAAGTCCGGTAGTAGGAAATCATTTGATAAAACTTGGAAATGCAAAGGACCTCGAAACAAAATTTAACCGATTGATGATCTTTTATCAACAGGTGCTAGCGCAAAAAGGATTTGATGCCTACAGCACGATTGATGTTCAGTATACCGGGCAAGTGGTTGGAACAAGAAGAGGTACTGAAAAAAATAAAGTAGATACAGTTATGCTGAAAAGACGAGTGAATGAAATGCTGAAGCAGGTACAATATCAGTATGATAGCCTTGTTGCTTTAAAGCCGACTATTGAAAAACCAATAATAAGTGGATCACAAGTAAGTACAACTAGTTTGAGAGCCACCAGGACTCAACCTACTAACCCAAATACTTTGAAAGCTGAATCCTTACCCGTTAAAACAGAAACTAAAACCAATGAAAATAAGGCAAGAGCGGTAATGCCGAAGAAGAACAATTAGAGTGAGTGGTGAGTGGTGAATGATGAATGGTGAAAGTTGAGTTGTGAGGATGGGTTGTCGGGCTATAGCTGCAGGGGATGAATAGAATTACAGGAAGCATCCCGACCAAGTCGGGACGACGCAACAGTAGATCAATCGGAGTTGTAAAGCTTGTATCAAAATGAAAAAACTAAAACAACAAACCATAAACTTCAAAATCTGTAAACAACTAAAAACTACAATATCATGAACAACGAACAACCCATTATCGTCGGACTAGATATCGGCACCACCAAGATCGCAGTGATCGCCGGTCGCAAAAATGAATTTGGCAAGCTGGAGATACTTGGCTTTGGGCGAGCCAATAGCAATGGTGTAAAACACGGCCAGGTACTTAATATCGATGAAACAATTAAAGCAATCAACGCGGCACTTGAAAATTGTCTTGCTTCAAATCCTGGTTTGGAAATTAAAGAAGTATATGTCGGCATTGCCGGGCATCACATAAAAAGTTTGCAAACCCGCGGCGATATTGTTCGTCAGAATACTGAAGAAGAAATTACCCGTAAAGAAATTGATCAGTTAGTAGCGGATCAGTACAAGACCTACATTCCGGCCGGTGACCAGATCATTGATGTGATTCCACAGGAATTCACCATCGATAATTTCCAAAACATCCCTAACCCGATCGGTTATGGAGGGGTAAAAGTCGGCGCCAACTTTCATATTATCACCGGTGATAAAAATGCGATCCGCAATATCAATCGCAGTGTTGAGAAAGCAATGCTTGCAACAAAAGACCTGGTTTTACAACCATTGGCGTCTGCTGCCGCAGTAATGGGACAGGAAGACCTGGAAGCTGGTGTTGCAATAGTTGATATCGGTGGCGGTACAACTGATCTTGCCGTTTTTTATGAGGGAATTTTAAAACATACAGCAGTTATTCCTTTCGCTGGTGAAAATATTACCAATGATATCAAAACTGGTTTGGGTGTTTTGAAAACACAGGCTGAGCAAATGAAAGTTCAGTTTGGCAGCGCTCTGTCCAACGAAGCAAAAGCAAACGCTTATATAACAATACCCGGTCTTCGTGGTATGCCTGCAAAAGAGATCAGTGTAAAGAATCTTGCCAATATTATACAGGCCAGGATGAGTGAGATCCTCGATTTTGTTACTTATCATTTAAAACAGGTGGGTCTTGATAACAAAGCCTTGAATGGTGGGATCATTCTTACCGGTGGTGGGTCACAACTTAAACATATGATCCAGTTAACAGAGTATGCAACTGGTTTGAATGCAAGGATCGGTTTTCCTAATGAACACCTGGCATCAGGCCATATAGAGGAATTAGCTAAGCCAACTTACTCTACCTGTATTGGTTTAATATTAAAAGGGTATGATGACTATGAACATAACCGCAAACAATTTGAAAGGGATTTCAAAGTTGTTGAAGTGCCGGATAGCTTGAAGCAGGCTGCTGAAGAAGTAATAGTACCGGAGGAATCTGTGTCTGCGGATAAAATGACGAAGAGAAAGAACCTTACCGGCTTCTGGGATAAATTTAAAGACAGGCTTGTTGATTTGTTTAAAGAAGAAGAGGATCACCATTTATAAAGTCAGAATTTAAAAGTAAAAATTAAAAACTAATCCATAACGCTGCGGAACTGTTCAGCAGCTTTTAAAAATTCAACTGTATGATACATTTTGATTTGCCAAAAGAAAAATCATCGATCATCAAAGTGATCGGTGTTGGTGGTGGTGGTAGCAATGCAGTCAATCATATGTTTAGCCAGATGATTGAAAGCGTCAACTTCATCATCTGCAATACCGATGCACAAGCTATTGCACAAAGCATGGTGCCAAACAGAATTCAGTTAGGTCCGCATCTTACCCAGGGTCTTGGTGCAGGTGCTAATCCTGAAATAGGAAGACAGGCAACTGAAGAATCGTTGGAGGAGATACGGCGCATACTTGAAGTAAATACCAAAATGGCGTTTATTACTGCCGGTATGGGTGGTGGTACAGGTACTGGTGGCGCGCCGATCATATCTAAAATTTGTAAAGACCTCGGTATTCTTACAGTAGGAATTGTAACGACGCCTTTTGCTTACGAAGGAAAAAAGAGAATCCAGCAGGCAGAAGAAGGAATAAAAAACCTGAAACAGTATGTTGATACATTGCTTGTGATAAGCAACGATAAGCTCCGTCACCAGTTTGGCAATTTGAAAATGCGTGATGCATTTGCAAAAGCTGATAATGTATTAGCAACAGCAGCAAAATGTATCACTGATGTTATTACTACAACAGGACAGATCAACGTGGACTTTGCCGATGTTTGTACGGTAATGAAGAATGGCGGCGTGGCTATCCTTGGCAGTGCAACGGCATCAGGAGAAAATCGTGCACAGAAAGCAATTGAAGAAGCGTTGAATTCACCATTGCTGAATGATAATGATATCCGCGGCGCTAAATGGATACTTATCAATATCAATTCTTGTGAAGGCGAACATGAGTTTACCATGGATGAAGTGGAGATCATTCAAAATTATTTATTGAGCCAGGCTGGAGAGAATACCGACGTGATACTTGGTCTTGGTTATGATAATACCCTGGAAAATAATTTAGGCATTACACTTATTGCAACAGGTTTTGAGCATAAAGATCCTTTCACCAAAAGAGAAATAAAAAAGAAAGAGCCTAAAGAAGAAAAAATAGTTATGGTATTGGGTGAAGAAGAAAAAAAGAAAGTGATCGAGGAAGTAAAGCCTCAAACCAAAGTGATTGATCTGCTTGCACCAACACTTGTTGACAATGTTCCGGCTGCGGATGAACCGGTATCAGCAATGATGATCGTTGAAGATGAAGAATTGGAAGAGCAGGAGAATGAATCGTACACATTACAACCAACAGAAGAAACTAAAAAAGTGGTATGGGATATTCATGTTACCGAAAAACTACCAGGTGAAACCACTAATAGAATCACAGGTGATTCTACTGGGGACAAAATGTTATCCACCGAAAAAACTGAAGTGTTATTTTCGGATACCGATTCAGTAAAATCCGCAAACAAGAAAAAAGAAGAGCTTTCCACTAAAGATAATGCCTCACCGGCGTCTGCAGCATCGGGGGGGTATCTGGCCAGAC